>DATDGT010000388.1:0-5551 GCA_036521975.1 Bryobacteraceae bacterium | reverse complement strand
ATCCCACCGGTCTCAAACCGAACCGCCGACTCATCTCATCGCTCGCTCTCAAACCCGGCAAGATATTGCCGCGGTGGAACTACACCATTGCACCCAATCTGTGAGAATCTGTGGAAGTTAATTTTGCGTGGACCCTAAGCTACCGGCCGACCGGGTCTCTGCACGTCGCATATCAGACCGACGAAGCCGATGTTCTTCGTGAATTCGCCGAAATCGGTCCGCCGGCGGGCTATGCCTGCGAATGGCTGAATACAGCCCAGACGCTGAACCATAGCCAGGCAGTGCATGAGAACAGTCTCCTTGGAGCCGTTCGGAGTCACACGGAAATTACAGTGGATCCGAGAGAAGTGGCTGCGGATTTCGTAGGTTATCTGCGAGAGCTTGGTGTGGAATGTTGCTACGGTTCGCCAGTGCAAAAGATTGAGCTTCCGAGGGTAGAAAGTTCGTTTGGAGTTTGGGAAGTGGACGCGGCAATTGTGTGCGCCGGCGACGATTTTCAAACGCTCTATCCCGAGGTTTTCGCCGCGAGCGGCCTCACAAAGTGCAAACTCCAAATGATGCGTACCGTTCCGCAACCGGACGGTTGGCAGCTCGGACCCGCGCTTGCCGCCGGCCTCACGCTGCGCTTTTACAAAGCCTTTTCGATCTGCACGACGTTACCTCGTCTTAAGGCCCGCGTCGCCGCGGAGAAATCCGAATACGATCACTGGGGAATTCATGTCCTCGCTTCGCAAACTACCGATGGCGCAATCACGCTGGGCGACTCCCACGAATACGGTCTCGATTCAAGCGTATTCGACCGTTCGGAAGTCGATGATTTGATCCTCAATGAGGCGCAAACATTCCTGAAATTGCCGTCCTGGCGAATCGCGGAGCGATGGCATGGCGTTTACGCGCTGCATCCCGAACGCCCGTTCTTCGAAGCCGAGCCGGCTCCAGGCGTGCGAATCGTGACTGCGCCTGGCGGATCCGGAATGACGCTTTCATTTGGACTGGCGGAAAGGACGGCCGGACTGTTCTACGCATGAAGCTCCAAGCTGTCATCTTTGACTGGGCAGGTACGATTCTCGATCACGGCAGCCGAGCTCCCGTCGCCGCTCTGCAGGAGGTCTTCGAGGCCGCGGGCGCGCCGATAACGGTTGACGAGGCGCGCCTTTCAATGGGAATCGCCAAGCGTGACCATATCCGCTCCATCTTAGAGTTGCCGCGAGTGACCGAGGCGTGGCGCCTGAGGCACGGCTCCATGCCTGAAGAGGCCGATGTCAGCGCGCTATACGCCGATTTTCTTCCAAAGCAGACCGAATGCCTCGGAAATTTCTCGAACGTAATCGCGGGTGTTCCCCCGGTCGCCGAGGCGCTGCGGTCTCGAGGCATCAAGATCGGCTCTACTACCGGCTATACGCGACCGATGCTCGAATATCTCATAGAACGGGCGCGCAAGCAGAGCTTCGCCCCGGATTGCGCTATTTGCCCGCAGGACGTGCCGGGCGGCGGCCGGCCCGCTCCGTGGATGTGTTACTTAAATGCGATCCGCATGGAGGTGAGTCCACTCTGGTCAATGGTGAAAATCGGCGATACACCCAGCGACATCGAAGAAGGCTTGAATGCGGGCATGTGGACCGTCGGCGTAACCCGCACCGGGAACGAAGCCGGTCTGACCGAGGACGAATGGAACATGGCAATCGCCCCGGTTCGGCAGGTTGTAATCGCGCGCGCTGAAAAAAGGCTGCGCGACGCAGGCGCCCATTACCTTGTGGAGAGCGCGGGAGAATGCCTGGACCTCATCGATGAAATCAATGCCCGCATCATTTCAGGCGAAAAGCCCTAGTTCCACTGAAGCCGCGACGGACGCGCTGCTGATCAGGTGGCGCGTAATCACCGTGTCATTGCTTGTCATCGGGTACGCGGGTTATTACTTGTGCCGTTCGGATTTATCTGTGGTGCTGCCTTTGCTTACAGCCGAGCTCGGGGCCAAGGGAATCGCGCCGGACGTCGCCAAGATTCAGCTTGGCACGATCGCCTCGTGGGGCGTTTTCGCGTACGCCGTCGGGAAGTTTCCTGCCGGGTGGCTTGCCGATTTTCTGGGAGGACGCCGCAGCTTTCTGCTCGGAATGGGAGGTGCGGCTCTCTTTACCGTGCTTTTCGGGTTCGCTGGTGGGATTCCTCTCTTCACTTTCGCTTGGATGTGTAATCGTCTGATCCAATCAACAGGTTGGGCGGGCATGGTCAAGATCACCTCGCGCTGGTTCTCGTACTCTTCTTACGGAACCGTGATGGGAATCGTCAGCCTGAGCTACCTGTTCGGTGATGCAGCATCGCGGGAGTTCATGTCACTACTCATCCGGGGAGGTCTCGGTTGGCGCGGCGTGTTCTTCACTGCCGCCGCGACGCTTGGCGCCTTGTTGATCCTCAACATCATTCTGCTGATGGAGACGCCGCAACGCATCGGCCGGCCGGAGCCGCCCACGAATCCGGCGAATCTATTCGGCGACGACGGCAAGAAAACCGAACCCGAAAGTGTAGGGTCGCTGCTGAAAACTTTCGGCGCGAGCCGCGTGTTCTGGCTGGTGTGCCTTCTTTCGTGCGGGCTCACGATACTGCGCGAGACCTTCAATCTATGGACGCCGACTTACTTCACCGAATCGGTTGGGCTTTCGGTGGCCGATGCCGCGCAGAAGAGCGCACTCTTTCCGCTATTCGGCGGCATCTCCGTCATCCTGGCCGGCGTGCTAAGCGACCGCTTTGGGGCAGGCGGCCGGGCGGCGATCATTCTGTACGGTATGCTCCTCTCTTCCTTGGTGCTATTGGTGTTGGCGTTCGGGAGCTTCGGCGAATCGCCGATGATGCCTGTCGCTCTGGTTGCGTTGGTCGCTTTTCTTGTGATCGGCCCGTACTCTTACCTGGCCGGCGCGATCGCACTCGATTTCGGCGGCAAGATGGGGAGCGGAACCGCCTCCGGGCTCATCGACTGTGCTGGATACCTGGGCGGAGTTTTCGCCGGGAGTAGCTTCGCGGGGGTTTCCGTAAGATGGGGATGGCGAGGCGGGTTCACCTGCCTAGCAGCGATTGCGCTACTCTCGAGCGCCGCTGCATATTTCTACTTACGAGATCTATACTTACGAGATCAGGGGCCGGCGACTCGAAAAATATGATCGCAGTGACTTTTCGTTGGGATGAATCTTCGCTGACCATCGATTGGCCGGAAGGACGGTCGACGCGATTCGCCGGAGCGGCCTAAAATCCAAGATGTGATTCAAAGGCAGGGGGCTCTCGAAATCCACTGGGCGGATCAACCTCGGCTAACTGTACTCGCGATCGATTGGCTGCGATCCACTCTCGACCCCGTAGCCCGCGAGATTGAGACGTGGACCGCGGCTGAAGCCTCCCGGCTTTGCTGGAGCGACTACGCTAGCGTTCAGCACGACGATCAAGCCAAAGCAGCTTGGCTAGCGGCGCTCATTCGCGACGGCATCGCCTTCCTGAGAGGGGTTCCGCAAGTGGAGCAAGAAGTGGAAAACGCCGCGCGCCTCCTCGGCTACATCACGGAAACCAACTACGGCCGCTTTTTCGACGTGCGCGAGACGGCGTCGCCCAACAATCTCGCCTACACATCGGTAACGCTCGGAGTTCACACAGACAACCCGTATCGCGAGCCGGTTCCGGGCTATCAAATGTTGCATTGTTTGATTGCCGCGGCGGAGGGCGGGGAGAGTGTATTTGTGGATGGGTTCTCCGTGGCGTCGCAATTGCGCGAGGAAGATGCGGCGGCCTTCGCCACGCTCGCGAAGACCCTGGTTCAGTTTACGTTTCGCGATGCTCAGACGGACCTAACCGCGTACCGTCGGCTAGTGAAACTTGACGACTCCGGGTGTCCCACGGCGATTCACTACAACAATCGGTCGATCTCTACGGCACGGGTTCCGGCCGATCATGCCGAAGAGTTTTACCGCGCCTACCGAAGCTTCGCGCATCGATTGCGCTCCGCTCAGTTCGAATTTCGGGTGACCCTGGAGCCGGGAGATCTGGTCGCGTTCGACAATCACCGGGTGCTTCACGGACGAACCTCCTTCAGGGGATCAAGGCTGCTGCAAGGCTGTTATGTGGCGCATGACGGCGTAGCGAGCAGCCTCGCGGTCTTGAAGAGGGCCATCCAAGGATGACAGTGGCGGTGGCGAATGAAGTGATCCTGCTGATGCGGCAGCGGGGCGGAGCGTCCTATCTTGGAGAACCGGTATCGCAGCTCGAGCACGCTTTGCAAGCTGCGTGGCTTGCTTCGCTGGCAGGAGCTTCCCGGCAACTAGTCCTCGCGGCACTGCTGCACGATGTCGGACATCTGCTGCACAATTTGCCGGAGTCTATCGCGAGCGAAGGCGTTGATACGGCGCATGAAATCGCAGGGTATGACTGGATCCTCCGGCGATTCGGGCCGATCGTGGCGGAACCGGTGCGCTATCACGTGGCGGCGAAGCGATATCTGTGCGCGGTCGAACCGGAATATCGAGCGACATTGTCGCCGGCATCGCTAGAAAGCCTGCAACTGCAAGGCGGACCAATGAACGAGGGCCAGATACGCGCCTTCGAAGCATTACCCTGCTACCGCGAAGCCGTAATGCTTAGACGTTGGGATGATGAGGCGAAGGTGTCCGGCTGGGTTGTTCCGGATATCGAGGAGTACCGGGAAATCATCGAATCGGAATGCCTGCGGCGGATGAATTGATTTCGAGGGCACTTCTGACCTCATCTCGCCTATTCGGCTTTGGCGAATGGCACGCCCCATTGAGCACACCGCGAGGTATCGAGCGACCAGCGTCGAGCCAGGTAATGGTCCCGCATGAGCCACGCGCGCCCCGAAGATCCGGATAAAGCGTTGCGCATCCTTTACGTCCGCGCCCCTGAGCTTGAGCCACCTGGCATAGGAGGGTACGCAGGCAGGCGCCAGTTGACGAACGGGGCTCAGCGCGGCGGGCTTGATATGCCGGACAAGGATATCGTTGTCCCGCATGGTCTCCTACTTGGATGTAAAAGACTAAAAGGCTACTTGCCCCGGATATATGCCGTTTCAAATCCACAAGGGATTTTCGACCGCCTTACATTATATAGCTTCTAACGATTAATAAAAGGTTAAAACGAGGAATAAAATATGTGCCTCGCCGGTGAATGCAAACATGTTTTGAAATTATAGAATATTCGTCTAACTTACACGAGCGCAATCCACGAACAGCAGGTCGGTTTTCGACTGGGGGACTTTCCGGCGCACGAAGGTTTCGAGTGGCGCAAATCCGAGTGCCGTTAGGCGATCCATGAAGGAAGTGATGTTACCATGCACCTCAGGCGGCTCAACAAGACGTCCTTCCGCGTAGTTCCAGAGGAAGTCCGTATCCGGAATCAGATCGATTGTCAGCACCAGTCTGCCTAGTGTAGTGTCCAATAAATAACTGGACTATTGATGCGGCTTTGCTGCATACTGTTGGTTGTGTCCCGCAAAGCTGTTTCGCTCAAATTAAGAGAATCCGACAAGCGGCAGGTGGCCCAGTGGGAGGGGGCGTTCGGC
>DATDGT010000387.1:0-16795 GCA_036521975.1 Bryobacteraceae bacterium | reverse complement strand
AGAGGTTTTCTCTTTCTGCCACGTGGTTGTAAGAATTATAACCCGAAACGCGAAAAATGCAAATGCGAATCTTGGGCTGCGAATTTCCTTCTACTTCCCTGAATCAGAAGGAAATCAAGTTGCTATGCGAAGTTCCTGGGGCAGGAGGGAATAAGTGCAAGGTTGTCCTACAACTCCCGAATCAGCCTCACAAATCCGGGGGCGCCCAGGAGAGATTCAAGCTCACCGCATCGTTTTTCATCAGAAATCGAAAAGCCGGATTTTTGATACGCGGAGATCGCAGCGTGGTTACCGATATAGGTGGTGATTTGCGCTAGCTTTCTTCCGGCCGAGCCCGCTTCCGATATGGCCCTCAGCAGGAGCACTTGAACCAGACCACGGCGGCGGCAGGTATCGAATCCCCAAGGCCATGCCGAGTTCCAGCGGCATATTGAAGCGCGCCAGATTCTCCGCCCCTTCGCCTTGGAAACGGGACAAATCGTGAATCGAGTACTTCGAACCCAGCAACCCGCGGGCGATATGTACCATTCGTGGGTCCGCTTCGTCTTCGGTCTCGCGCGCGGAGCGCGGCGTAAAACCAAGGGCCGCAATAGTGAGCATGACGGCATGGAACAGCGGCTCGAAAGCTCCGTCGTAGGGCAGTTGATGAAAACCGATTTGTCGTAAGCGAGCACGCCAGCGGGTTATTTCAGATCTCGCACGCCCGCCTGTTCAGCGAGCCCGCGGATGTACTCCCGAAACGACTCCAATTCCCGCTCTCTCGCTTCGCGGCCGCGTTGCAGCTTGTCCTGGTCGATCGTCTCTTCCGGCTTGCTCAAAGCCTGCACCGCTTTGTCCGCGACCGCCTCGAAATCGACCGAATTCGGTCCACCTGGATGTACTGGCGCGTCTTCAGGAACCCTGGAACATCGGGATTCCCAATCACCACCGGAATAATAGCCCGCGAAGGATCCACGTCAAGCTCCATCTCCGCCAGGGCCTGGAACTCAAACCTCTGCCAGCGGTCGCTATCGTCTGGCCCAATCAAGAACAGCCATGCGTCCGCGGCTTTAACAGCCCGGTCGACCTCCTCTTTCCAGTCGCCGCCGAGGGGAAGATCGCGCGCCTTGAGCCAATTCTCGAAACCACGCTTGCCCAGCGCATCCGACAATTTCAGCGCGGCGCTCGAATTCTCCGTGGAATGTGAGATGTAAACTTTCACGGCGACGCGACTCCAAGCTTAGCAACTTGTTAAACTGTCGTACCGAAGGAGAGATCATATGATGCTGCCCATAAAAATCGTCGCGTTGGCCGTTGCCTGCGCGCCGTTGTTCGCTGCCCTTCCTGTGGTCGCGGCGAAGGACCAATCGGCGTTGTTGAAGAGCAATGATCCCAAGCTCGCCGCCAATAAAAAGCTCGCCTGGGATTTTTACCGCATCGTTCTGCAAGGCCGCAGGCTGGATCAGGCCGAAAAGTACATGCGCGACGATTACATCCAACACAATCCCAATGCCGACACCGGCATCCAGGGGTTTAAAGCGTATTTTGAGAAGCTCGGCGGACCTTTGCCCATCCCCGAAACCGTGAATGGCCTGGTGGCGATTCAAGCCGAGGGCGATTACGTGACGCTGTCGCTGGTGCGCGAGTACACCGACCCCGCCACCCACGAGAAGTACACCAGCACCTGGTTCGACATGTTCCGCATCCAGGACGGCAAAATCGCCGAGCATTGGGATCCGGCCACTAAACCAGCCGCGGGCGCGGGGGCGAAAAAGTAATTTGACTTTGATTTAACTGGCGGGGATTTAACCGGCGGGCACTGGTTTGACTGGCGCCGGCGGATTTACTCCGGGAGGGTAGACAATGACTTCCACTTTGTTCGCATCACTCGCGTCAATGGCCTTGCCCAATCCCATGATCCTGATGCGGCTATCGTCGACTTTGAAATTCGACGCCAGGTAATCCCGGACGGCCATGGCGCGGCCGCCGGTCAATTCGAGCAGCTTATCGGACTCGCCGATCGTTGGGCCACGTACAATCACCACCGCCAAGCCGAACGGAGTCGTCGCCAGCGACTGGCCTACTTGATTCAGCATCTTTTTGTCTTTGAGCTTGCTTCCGGTGTGGCTGGTGAAGAGCTTAGCTGCGTCAAAGGTGAATTTGTTTTGCTCCGTTTCGGAAGGGAGACGCGCGATTTCCGTTTTCTCCAACTGGGCTTCGTCCTCGTAGCCGCGCTTTTTAAAGAAGCCGCGCAGCAGGAAGTTATGCTTCAACGCTTCCATGTCTTCCGAAAATTCGGTGGTTCCGGTTTGGGCTTGCGTCATGGTATTGTTGAGCTCCCGGTAAACCCCCTTGTCGTTGAGGAGTGCCCCCACGGTGCCTTGGCCGTTATTGAGCTTGGCGGCGATGGAGGCAGCGCTCTGCATTGTGTCCTGAGCGGAACTCAGAATGCCATCGGTCTTTTTAATGAGGTCTTCCACATCGATGGGGGCTTGGCTGGCGATCGTGTCGCCATCCTTGAGCCGTTCCGCGCTGGCGGAGCCGAAGGAAATCTCGACGTATTTATTGCCCAAAAGACCTTCGGTTTTTATGGAAGCGACCGAATCCTTCTTCAGGACATCCTTGGTTTTCGAATCCAAACGCGTCGCCACCAAGACTTGCGCGTCGGAGCGCTTCGGCAAGTCGATATGCTCGACGACGCCTTTCGAAATTCCACCGACTCGGACCGGCGTGCCCTCATCCAATCCGGCAACATTCTTGAAACTCGTATTGAGATGGTAGGTGGAAGTGAAGCGGAATTCCTTGCCTCCAATCAGGAACAACGCGGCGGCCAGAACCGCCAGCGTGGCGAGCACAAAGACTCCTACGCGAAAGGCTTTCGATCCCAATCCAGACTTCTCGGGCATAGTTCACCTACTTCCCGCCGTGCAAAAAACGGTGCACGAATTCGTTATCACTACGTTCGATCTCCTCGAATTTCCCTTGGGCCAAAATCGAACCGTCCGCCATCAGGACGAAACGATCCGAGACGGCTTTCGAAGCTTCCACGTCGTGCGTGACCACAATGGAAGAAATTTCGCGTTTCTCTTTCAGGCCGCGAATCAAGTCCCCAATCTCGGCGGCGGTGATGGGATCCAGGCCCGCGGTTGGTTCGTCCAGCAGCAGAATCTCCGGCTCCAGCGCCAGCGCGCGAGCCAGTCCGACGCGCTTCTGCATCCCTCCCGAGATTTCAGAAGGGAGTTTGTCGATATCGTTCTCCATGCCGACGCTAGAGAGGAGCTCGCGCACGAGCTCTTCGTGCTCGGCGGCGGATTTCTTGCTATGGCGGCGCAAAGGAAAAGCGACGTTCTCTCCCACGGTCAACGAATCGTAAAGCGCCGCCTGCTGAAAAAGAAATCCCATCTTCTTTCGGATCTCATTCAGCCGTTCGGGCAAGAGACCGGCGGTCTCCGTTCCCTCCACGCGGATGGAGCCGGAATCCGGCTGCTGCAAGCCGATGATCAGTTTCAGGAAGACGCTCTTGCCGGTTCCGCTGCGCCCCAAAATGGCGAGCGTCTCGCCGCGCGCGAGCGTGAGATCGATTCCCTTTAAGACGGCATTTCCATCGAAGGATTTCTTCAGGCCTTTCACCTCGACAGGCGCGGCGGTTTGGTCATGCTCAGGACTCATAGGGAAATAACACAAGAATCAGCTTGACCATGACCACGTCGGCCAAAATGATGAACAGGGACGACAACACCACGGAACTGGTAGCGCTGCGCCCGACTCCCGCGGTTCCTCCGCGCGAACGCATGTCTTGAAAGCTGGCGACCAAGCCTATGATCAATCCATAGACGGCCGTCTTCGCCAAGGCCGGCAAAAAGTCTTCGAAGCGTACATCCTGAAATCCGTTGTGCAGGAATAAGCGCAGCGAGGTCGGCTCGACCAACGTCGTGGCCACCCAACCCATCACGATGCCGCAAAAGTTCGCCGCAAGGGTCAGCAGCGGCAGCATAGTCACGCGAGCCAACACGCGCGTGGCGGCAAGAAACTTGTAGGGATCGACTGCGGAAGCTTCCATGGCGTCGATCTGCTCGGTGACCCGCATGGAACCTAATTCGGCTCCGATGCCCGCGCCCACGCGGCCCGCCACCACCAACGCGGTGATCATCGGTCCGGTTTCTTTGATCAGGGAGAAGACGATGACTTCGGGCAATAGAGCTTTGCCGCCGAAGCGGACCAAGCTATCGCTCACCTGAAGGGATAACACGACGCCAGTGGCCGCGCCGGCCAACGCCACCAACGGGAGGGACCGCGAGCGGATTTCGTCCATTTGTGAAAGCAGCTCGCGGCCCTCAAACGGAGGAACGAAGGCCGATTTCAATAACCGGCCGCAGAAGAGGCCAAGCTCGCCGAACCACTCGAAGAAGGAGACGAAGAATGATTTGGCGCGCCGCATCTAGTGATCGAAGTGCAGGCGCGCTACCAACCCGGGAAGCGCTTGAGAAACTAACAACTTCGGGGCACGCAGGGGCAATCGGCGGAAATTTTTGCAACTCGATTTGTGCAAAGGCGGTCATTGCGCCCCGCGCAGGATTTGCCGCCGCCGCACGTAGGCGGCCTGCTTCAAATCGTACTAGACTAATACGTATGCGTAAACGACAAACCCTTACCTCACTTTCGCTCATGGTGGGCATGGTGACTGGATGGGCTTGGGCGCAAGGAGGCCCGGCGACGGACAACGCGCCCACAAATGCGCCTTACGTGATCGGGCCGCAGGACGTCATCGGCGTCGCGGTTTTTCGAAATACGGACTTTACCGGCCTCTACACGGTTGGAGCGGATGGCAAGATCATTCTGCCCCTGGTGGGTCCTATTGAGGCCGCGGGACAGACGACGCTGAAACTTGAAGCCCGCATCAGGGAAGCTCTTTCGGCATACATTAACAGTCCCGACGTCGGTGTATTCATCCAGCACATCGGAGGAAGGTCTACACCATCAGCGGCGAAGTAAACGTGTGGTGTGGTGTTTCCGCCAAGTCAGGATAGTATCGGTGAGGTGAGCGAGTTCGAAAAAGGCGAGATTCTCAAGGCCGACGTGTCCCAACGAGAGTTGCGATCGGGCCGCTATCGGATTCTCACTATGGGTTTGGCGCTTCCGGCTATCCTACTTTCAGCCGCTCTGCTGCGCAGAGCGTGGCTCGACATTGACACGGCCTGGGACTCGATCGCGTATCACATGCCGTTTGCGGCTCTGCGAGCGGGCATCCTCTCGCCTTCGGAATACCAAATAAACCCGGCGTTCGACTCTTACTACACAGGCTTTCCCGTTCTGCCTGATTATCTTCAAGGCTGGCTCTGGCGCCTAACGTCGCATGCCGCGGCCACAAACCTAGTGGCGCTCCTGGCATTGGCGGCGCTTGTTGCATTTCTTTGGCGTGTTTGGGGCGTGCCGCTCCCCGATAGCTTGTTGTCGCTACTCGCGATTCCGGTTGTTCTGATCGATAGTACCAGCTCCTATATCGACCTCTTCGCAAATTGCGCCCTAAGCATCGTTTTACTTCTTGTTTTTCTCGCTTTGGTTTTTCCGTCCCGCTTGAAAGTAAGGCACTTGCTCGGGGCTCTGGCCGCGATGGCGGTTGCCGCGAATAGCAAGACGCCATTCGTGGTGCTCGCGACGGCTGGGGTGGTAATCCTCGGGGGTGTGATGTACTTGAATCGGAGACAACTCGCGCCTCTGCGGGGGGAGTTTAGCCGCGCTCCCCGCTTTCTGCAGATCGCTTATGTGACATGCATGCTTCTTCTTCTCGGGCTTTCCTATTGCAGATACTTCGAGAATTTCCGGCAATTCGGAAATCCATTGTATCCCGTGGCTCTGAAGGTCGGGCCGATTAAGCTTCCAGGATTCCTGGACTCGGGGGGAACAAGGCCTGAATATCTTCGCGGAGCTCCGAAAGTGGTCGTTTGGGCCCTATCCGTCGTGGAATACAACGCCTTTGACGGCCGTGTGCCGTTCTGGACAAACGGACAGGGCGATTTGAAGCTGTCTTCCCCCGCTTTTCGAATGGGCGGCTACTTCGGCGAATATGTTCTCATGAACGTATTTTGGCTTCTGTTCCAGCAATTCCGGCTTCGCCGCACGTTGGGCTGGAAGCCCTTGGCATTTCTCGCCACCCTCACGGTCATAACCGCGTTACTTCCCGCCTCGCACGAGCTGCGCTATTACTCATATTGGATGCTTTGTCTCGTCGCGGTGAATCTGATCCTCATCGTGAACGGACTGGAGGGTGATGATCGGTTCCAGACTCGGCTGTTCTTCCTGGCGGGCGCCGTGGCTGCCCTCGCCTTTTGCGTCTTGTCGGACGGAGGGTATTATCTTCGCAGAACCGGCGCCCAACCCGATCTCTTGGTCGAAGGGCTGGGGATCAAGAAGTCGCTGTCGGACATGCACTTGCGCCAGGACGAGGTGGTCTGCGTGAGCGGGAAGGGGCAGTTTACCTTCCTCTATTCGCCAGCCTTCAATCCCGGCCTTTCTTCGAAAACGCATTATGGCGTTGCCCAGAGGGACCGTCCCGAGGAGTGCGGCAACCTTCGCATCGCCCCATGACGCTCACCGGAATCCATTCCCCTCGTGTAGAATAGAGAGTTCTCCGCGCCGGAACCACAGATGATTCGCACTACGAGGCGGCGCGAACGGTCTCTATTTTCTTATGAATCGGGTGTTGGTCACAGGTGGCGCGGGCTATAAAGGGTGCGTTCTGGTTCCCAAGTTATTGAACGCCGGCTACGAGGTTGTCGTTTACGACCGGATGTATTTCGGTTCACAGGGCCTTCCCTCCCATGGGAACCTGCGCGTGGTGCATGCGGATATTCGCGACACTCCGTCGTTCGCGGACGCGGTAAGAAACTGCCATGCCGTGATCCACATGGCCTGCGTCTCGAACGACCCCAGCTACGAACTTGACCCGGCGCTGAGCAAGACAATTAATTTCGATTGTTTTGAGCCGCTGGTCCTCGCCAGCAAGAAGGCCGGCGTCAGCCGGTTTATCAATGTGTCATCGAGTTCGGTTTATGGAGTCAGCGATGCACCGGAAGTTACCGAGGATCACCCCTTGAATCCGCTCACCGACTACAGCAAGTACAAGGGAATGTGCGAATCGATTCTGTTCGAACACGGCTCTCCGGACTTTGTTCCCGTGAATCTGAGGCCCGCGACCGTGTGCGGCTACTCTCCGCGCATGCGTTTTGATCTGACCGTGAATATCCTGACGAATTTTGCTGTGAACCGAGGGGCTATTACCGTTTTCGGGGGCTCCCAAAAGCGGCCGAATATTCATATCGACGACATTACAGAATTATATGTGAAGATGCTGGAATATCCTGACGATCTTATCGCTTTCAAGACGTTCAACGTCGGATATGAAAACGATACCGTCGCGCGGCTGGCTGAAATCGTTAAAAAGGTCGTGGAGTGTGAATTTCCTCATAAACCGGCGATCTCCATCGAAATCACGCCGACCAACGATAACAGGTCCTATCACGTCAGTTCCAGAAAGATCGCCCAGGAATTAGGTTACCGCCCCCAGCGCACCATCGAAGACGCGGTGCGGGACCTTTGCTGCGCCTTTCGTCAAGGTCAATTCGCCGACAGCTTTACCGCTGATGAATACGTGAACGTAAAGACTATGAAGAAACAAGGGTCGCAATGAGCGAAGCCAGGGCGATCGCTGTAGTGACAGGCGGGGCCGGATTCATCGGCAGTCACATGGTCGACCTCCTGGTTGAAGAAGGCTTTCGGGTTCACGTCATCGATAATTTGACGGGCGGCCGGCTCTTAAACCTCGAACACCATCAACGAAACCATGACGTGGTTTTCGAGCGAAAAGACATTTGCACTCTAGCAGCCGAGGATGTGCTCTTTCGGGGCGCCCGATACGTTTTTCACTTCGCCGGTATCGGAGATATCGTTCCATCTATTGATCGGCCCCTAGATTACATGGCTACCAATGCACTCGGCACTGTCCATGTGCTCGAGGCAGCCCGGCATGCGCGGGTGGAGAAACTGCTCTACGCCGCATCCTCAACCTGTTACGGTTTGACTGACGAACTTCCCACGGCGGAACAAGCGCCCATCCGGCTCGAGTATCCCTACGCGCTGAGTAAGTATCAAGGCGAGGCGGCCGTACTGCACTGGGGCCAAGTCTACGGACTGCCCGTAAATTCTGTGAGGATCTTCAATGCCTATGGAACGCGCTCGCGAACCACAGGCGCATACGGAGCCGTATTCGGAGTTTTCCTGGCGCAAAAGCTCAACGGAAAGCCACTCACGATCGTCGGCGACGGCACGCAGAAGCGCGACTTTGTCTATGTCACGGACGTGGCGCGCGCTTTTTATGCAGCCGCGCGAACCGATCGGACCCAGCGCATTTATAATCTCGGCGCCGGTAATCCGCAATCGGTGAATTATCTCGCTGGTCTGCTTGGCGGACCCACGGTTCATCTGCCAAAACGCCCTGGAGAGCCCGACTGCACCTGGGCTGACATCACGAGAATCCGCACTGAGCTAGGATGGTCACCGCGTATTTCCTTTGAGGAGGGCGTCCAGACCCTCGTTCAAAATATCGACTATTGGAGGGAAGCGCCCGTCTGGAACGTTTCCTCTATCGAAGCTGCCACGCAGAACTGGTTCGCATTCCTGAATCGAAAGGGTTTCACCGCATGACTGCCGCTGCTTCGAAGACCAATGACAAGATCCTTCCACTGGAGGAGTTGTCGGTGAAGCTGGCGCAATTGAAGGCTCATGGCAAAACCATCGTTCAGTGTCACGGCGTCTTCGATCTAATGCACATTGGGCATATCCGGCACTTCGAGCAGGCCAAGAAGTTTGGCGACGTCCTGGTGGTCACCGTAACACAGGACCGCCATGTGAACAAGGGCCCGAACCGTCCCGTTTTCACCGACGCGCACCGGGCCTGGGCGATAGCCGCGCTTGGCTGCGTGGATTACGTCGCGATCAATCGATGGTCCACGGCCATAGAGGTCATCGGACTATTGAGGCCAAACATTTTCGTGAAGGGATCGGAATATCGCGATGCCTCCAAGGACCGAACGGGAAACATCTCGCTGGAGGAGCAGGCTGTTCGAGAAGCCGGCGGGAGGATCGAGTTTACCGACGACATAGTTTTCAGTTCGTCCAGCCTGATCAATCGTTACCTTGGATCTTTTCCCGAAAAGACCGAACGCTTTCTGGCTGATTTCTCAGCACGGCGCGGCGCCGATGAGGTTCTGCATTTTCTGGACGCCGCCCGACGGCTGAAGGTTCTTATCCTGGGCGAAACCATTATCGACGAGTATCAATATTGTGAGACGCTGGGCAAAGCCGGGAAGGAACCTATCCTGGCGGCGCGGCACATTAGCGGCGAACGTTTCCCTGGCGGGGTACTCGCGGTGGCGAATCACGTGGCTTCGATTTGCGATCAAGTCACCGTGCTGAGCTGTTTGGGAGAAATCGATTCGCAGGAGGAATTTGTTCACGAGCACACGCAAGCCAAGGTTGAGAAGATCTTTCTCCGTGTGCCAGGCGTTCCCACGATTGTCAAGACCCGCTTTCTTGAGTCTTATCCATTTCAGAAACTGTTCGAAGTCTATACGATGGGGGACGCCGAACAGCAGAGCGCTCAATCGGGGGCCCTGGTTCGGAGACTCGCGGCAATTTTGCCGGACTACGACGCGGTGATCGTAGCCGATTACGGCCACGGCATGATCACTCCCGAGGTGGCGGATCTCTTGAGCCGTGAGGCAAGATTTTTGGCCATCAATACTCAAGTGAATGCCGGGAATCACGGCTTCAATACGGTTTCCAAATATCTCCGCGCCGACTACATTTCGGTGTCGGAACGGGAATTGAGGCTGGAGGTCCGAAGCCCGCTTCGCGATTTGCGCGAGATCGTGCGCGAGGTGGCCTGCCAGCTCGAAGCCGAACGGCTCATGATCACTCGAGGCGGGCAGGGATGTTTGTGCTTCAGCCGCAGCGAGGATTTCTGCGAGATCCCAGCCTTCACAAGTCACGTTGTCGATCGTGTGGGCGCGGGCGACGCCGTGCTGGCCATTACAGCCCTCTGCGCGGCGCAGAATGCACCCATTGATATACTGGGATTTATCGGCAGCTGCGTTGGGTCCCAGGCGGTCGGAATAGTTGGCAATCGATCAGCCATCGACGGAGTTTCGCTTGCCAGGTACATGGAATGTCTTTTGAAGTAGGTTCGAGAATCTGCCCTGATTGCGAGCAGATCGGAGCGGTTCTGGAAGACTCCTATAACGTACCCACGGCTGCGGAAGGCCTTCACGTGCCGCTGAACTCCCGCTTCGCGGCGGTCTTCAGCCGGCCGCTCGCGGTGCGGTAGGATCATGCCTTGACGTCAACTCCGCGGGTCTGCGGTCTCGATTTCGACAATACGCTGGTAAGCTATGACGCCTTGCTGGCGCGAATTGTCCGCGAGCGATGTTTGCTCCCATCCAGGATTCCCGAAAGCAAGAGAAAGCTCCGGGATCGTATCCGGCAACTGGAAAGCGGTGAGATTGAGTGGCAGAAGTGCCAGGCGTTGTTGTATGGCTCGAGAATTGGAGAGGCAACGCTCATCGACGGGGTCGCACGGTTTTTCGAGCTCTGCCATCAGCAGGGTGTGAAGCTCTATATTGTGAGTCACAAAACTGAATTCTCGCAATACGACAGGACATGCACCAATCTACGGACAGCAGCTCTGGAGTGGATGAGGGCAAATGGCTTCTTTGAGCCGCACCGCCTGGGTTTGAATATGCAGGACGTCTTTTTCGCGGGCACGCGGCAGGAAAAGATCGATCGCATCGCGGGCTTGCAGTGCACCGATTTCATCGATGACCTGGAAGAGACCTTTCTCGAGGCTGGTTTCCCCCAGGCAACAAGACGAATTCTCTACGAACCCGGAAGAGACTCGCCCGCGCCTCTGGGCGTCGCATGGATGAATAACTGGCACGACATTAGCGAGTATTTCTTTGGCACTAATTGAGGAGCAGATCGAAACGTTAAAAAATGCCGCGTCGGAGCTGTTGCCGTCTCCGGTGATTGGCATCGAGCAGGTCGCCGGGGGACGCAATAGCCGCGTCTATCATTTGCGGCTGGCATCATCGCGGTCTTTTGCGTTGAAATCCTATTTCCAGCACTCCTCCGAGAACCGAAAGCGGATGGAAACAGAAGTCGCCAGTCTCGAGTTTCTCTGGAAGGGGGGTATTCGCAATATCCCCAAGCCGGAGGGTTCGAGCTCCGAACACGGATTTGCGATTTACAGCTGGATCGAAGGCCGAAAGATTGCGGCTTCCGATGTGGACGCGAAATCGATTGAGACCGCCTCGGACTTTCTCTGCCGTCTGAGGGCCATGCGGACCGAGCCGGGCTGCGATCAACTGCCGCCGGCTTCCGAGGCGTGCTTCTCCGGCCGCGCGATTGTCGAAAATCTTGAACGCCGTTTCCAGCGACTCGAAACCTGCATTGAACACCGCGAATTCGAATCCTTTCTTTTTGCCCGGCTGCGTCCCGCCTTCCATCGCCTGTGCGATTGGAGCCAGCGTCGATTGATGGATGCGTTCGAGCACGAGTTGGACGGCCAAGACCGCACTTTGAGTCCCTCCGACTTTGGATTTCACAATGCATTGGAAAACGAATCGGGCCAGATCTCTTTCCTCGACTTCGAATACTTCGGCTGGGACGACCCGGCCAAGACGGTTTGCGATTTCCTGTTGCATCCCGGCATGACAATATCGCCAAACCTTAAACGCCAGTTTGCAACCCGTGTCGTTCAAGGCATGCCAGGGGCCACCGGCCTGGGCGAGCGTGTTCAAGCATATTATCCGTTGTTCGGGCTAAAGTGGTGCGTGATCTTATTGAACGAGTTCCTGCCCGACCAGCTTCTGCGGCGGATATTCGCGAGCCGGAATGAGCAGGATGGGGAACGTCGAAAAATGGAGCAACTGGCGAAAGCCGAGGCCATGCTAGACAAGATTCTGGGTGAGTATGAGCACTTTTCCTACCTCAGCTAGATCCGCGCCGGTCAACCTGACTCCTCTGGACGCACGGTCACGCGAGCTGCGAAAAACTATCGTGCGGACGATGCAGGCCGGCAATCGTGGTCATTTAGCGTCGGCTTTTTCCCTGGTAGAGATTCTTCGTGTCCTGTATGACGACGTATTGAAATATGACGCCTTGAATCCCCGCTGGTCCGGCCGCGATCGCTGCATACTGAGCAAAGGCCATGGGTGTCTGGCGCTATATGCGTTGCTAGCCGACCGCGGCTTTTTCCCGGAGAGCGAATTGTGGAAGTTTTGCCGGCCGGACGGCATTTTGGGCGGCCACCCGGAGTACGGCAAAGTTCCGGGCGTGGAAGCTTCCACGGGCAGTCTCGGCCACGGGCTGTCGATCGGCATCGGCATGGCTCTCAACGGGCGATTTGAGGGCGCCGCGCATCGCGTGTTCGTAATTATCAGCGACGGAGAATCGGGCGAGGGCTCCGTTTGGGAGGCGGCCCTGTGCGCGAGCAAGCATCGATTGGACAACCTGGTGGTGATAGTGGACTACAACAAACAACAGTCCTATGGGACTACTTACGAAGTCCTGGATCTCGATCCGCTGCCCGACAAATGGAGGGCTTTCGGTTTCGCGGTGACGGAAGTGGATGGCCACAGCGTCTCCGCTTTGCGGGAAGCGTTGCGCGCGACGCCCTTCGAGCCCCCGAAGCCCAGCATCCTGATTTGCCATACGGTTAAAGGGAAGGGCGTCGGATTCATGGAAAACAATCCGAGCTGGCATCACAAGACGAAAATCTCTGAAGAGGACGTTCGGTCTCTTCTGGCAGAGCTGGAGGGATAGGGCTCGAATGCGCAAGACGTGCTTGGACATGGTCTATGAGCTCGCCAAGACTGACAGCCGAATCTTCTTCATCGGTTCCGATCTCGGCGTGGGCACTTTGCAACAGTTCAAACGGGAGATGCCGGAACGATTTTTCATGGAAGGCGTCAGTGAAGCCAATATGATCGGCATGGCCGCAGGTCTGGCTCTTGAAGGGAAGATCGTTTACGCTAACACCATTGCTACGTTCCTGACGCGGCGCTCGTTTGAACAGGTCGCCCTGGATTTGTGTTTGCATAACGCGCCTGTAAGACTGATTGGGAATGGAGGAGGTCTTGTATACGCCCCACTTGGCCCCACACACCTGGCCTTTGAAGATCTTGCTATTTTCCGCGCTCTGCCTCGTATGACCATCCTTGCGCCCGCCGACGCGAATGAAATGCGCCGGATGATGCCGCTGACCGTAGATCATCCCGGCCCCATTTACATTCGCGTCGCCAAAGGCGGCGATCCGATTGTCACCAGCGAAACCTCACGCTTTGAAATTGGAAAAGCCTTTCCCATGCGCAATGGCGCCGACGCGTTGATCGTTACTACGGGCGTCATGCTGAAGCGTGCACTCGATGCGGCAGAGCGTCTTGGCGCGCAGGGCTTTCAGACCGCGGTTCTGCACGTTCCCACTCTTAAACCGCTCGATGAAGCGACGATACTGGATTTTGCCGCTGAAGTCCCCGCCATCGTAACCGTGGAGGAGCACACCGTGATCGGCGGATTGGGGAGCGCCGTCGCCGAACTCTTGGCCGAAGCCAATTTCTCGCATCCCAAACGATTCAAGAGAATCGGAATTCCAGACGCCTTTCCTGACCAGTACGGCTCGCAGGATTCGCTTCTGGCTCGTTACGGAATCACCACCGAAAATATCGTTCATACCGTTCAACAACTCATTTACACCAAAGCCAAGGAATATCGGGAGCAATCGTGGGCAGACTAATGAATATCGTGACGCCTCTTCATAAGCGGACCAAGCGCGACTATCTGGCGCGAATGGTCGACGACAAGGTCCATTGCATGATGAAGGCGAAGGAGTATGAATTCGACTATTGGGATGGCGACCGCCGGTACGGTTACGGCGGCTACAAGTACGACGGCCGCTGGAAACCCGTGGCTCAAACTCTCATCGAGACCTATAAGCTGCCGCACAACGCCAAGATCCTCGACATCGGTTGCGGGAAAGCGCACTTGTTGTACGAGCTCTCACAGCTCTTGCCCGCCGCCGAAGTGCATGGCTTCGACATTTCGCGCCACGGTCTCGCCGACGCCCCCGAACCGATCCGCAACCGTCTGTTTCGATACCGGGCTCAAGATGCGCTTCCCTACGGCGACGCGCATTTTGATCTCGCCATCTCCCTGGGCTGCTTTCACAATCTCAGGATCTACGAATTGAAGACGGCGCTCGAAGAGATCGAGCGCGTGGCGAAGAACAAGTACGTAATGCTGGAAAGCTACCGGAACGAGCTCGAGCTGTTCAATCTCGAGTGCTGGGCATTGACTTGTGAATCGTTCTTCGATACGGCCGAATGGATATGGCTCTATCAACACTTCGGATACACAGGGGACTATGAGTTCATCTATTTCGAGTAAACATCTTGGCGGCGGTAAGGGATCAACATGAAAATGAGGGCCGCGATCCTGGAAACCTTGCATGCGCCGCTGGTGCTGGACGAGATCGAGGTGCCGGCGCTCGAATGCGGCCAGGTTCTGGTTCAGGTTCATCGAAGCGGTATCTGCGGCGCCCAGATTGGCGAGATCGACGGGAAAAAGGGACCCGACAAGTTCCTGCCGCATTTGCTCGGACACGAGGGAGGGGGCGTGGTGCTCGAGGTCGGCCCTGGAGTTACCCAAGTTCAGGCGGGCGATCATGTCGTTCTGCACTGGCGCAAAGGCGCGGGCATTCACGCTCGCGGCGCCAAGTACGCCTGGGGTGGCCGCCTGGTGAATTCGGGCTGGGTTACGACGTTCAATGAAATGTCGGTCGTTTCCGAAAATCGCGTTACCACTATCCCCAAAGACGTTCCGTTTGAGATTGCTGCACTGATGGGCTGCGCGGTCACCACGGCTCTCGGATTAATCAATAATCTGGCCCAACTGAAGATCGGACAATCGCTGGCAGTTTATGGCTGCGGTGGCGTAGGCCTCAACGTGGTGCAGGGCGCGGCTATGGTTTCCGCCGATCCGATCATCGCGATCGACATCTACGATCATAAACTGGATCTTGCCCGCGAATTTGGGGCCACCCACCTGATTAACTCAACCCGAGCTGACGTGCGCCAAGAGATCCGAAAAATCGTTGGGCCCGCCGGAGTGGATGTGTTTGTCGAGAATACCGGGCTCGTGCGCCTGATCGAGGAAGCCTATGAGTTAACTGCCAATGCGGGCCGCACCATCCTGGTGGGAGTGCCGAAACACGACGAAGACATCACCATTCATTCCCTTCCCCTGCACTTCGGGAAAGTGCTCACCGGCTGCGAAGGGGGTTCTGCCGACCCTGCGGTCGATATTCCCCGCTACATCAAGCTGTACCAGCACGGCAAGTTGCAGCTCGACCGCTTGATCACCCATCGCATGCCTTTTCAGGAGATCAATAGCGCCATTGACAAGGTCCGCGCGGGCGAAGTGGGGCGGTGCATGTTATCGATGACCTAGGCATCGCGTTCGTCATGCTGGTCCATCGCAATCCGACCCCTCAGCCGCCTTCGCGCGTGGTGGTCCTTGGATCTCACGGATTTATCGCTTCCCGCTTGATTCGAACACTACCAAGCAAGGGGATTGCCTCTCGGGCTGTGGCAAGCGCCGAGGTCGACCTGACCGCCCGGTCAGCGGGCGCCAAGCTCCCGCGGATCCTGATGTCAGCGGACGCTCTGGTCGTCACCTCAGCCCTTACACCTGAGCATGGACGCGACCGGGATACGTTCCTCAAGAACGTCGCCATGATTGACACGCTCTGCGCCGCTTTGCAGCACGCCCCCTGTACGCATGTGATCTACCTGAGCTCCGACAGCGTTTACGATTCTCGTGTGGAGATGGTAGATGAGGATACGCCTTGCGAATCCAATGATCTGTACGCCCTCGCGCACATGGCGCGCGAAAAGCTGCTGGAAGATGCCTGTCGAACAGCGGGCGTTCCTCTTGCCATCATCCGTCCCTGCGCGGTCTACGGCGCGGGCGACACTCACAACAGTTACGGTCCGAACCGTTTTCTCCGGACCGCGCGTGGCGAAGGCAGAATCGTCCTGTTCGGCGAGGGCGAGGAGGAGCGCGATCACATCTACATCGACGACGTCATCCGAATCATTCATATGAGCTTGCTGCGCGCGAGCACCGGGGTGATCAACGCGGTTTCGGGAACGGCCGTTTCGTTTCATGAAGTCGCGTACAAGATTGTAGCGGCGTTGGGAATACCCGTGCGAATCGAAACCACACCTAGGAAGGTACCAATCACGCACAAACACTTCCAAGCTGCGGCACTACATGAGGCGTTTCCGGGCTACGTCACGGCGTCGCTAGACCAAGGTATCCGGAAGACGATAGCGCAACTGTCCGGCGCCGACACTGGAGCATTTTCCTATCCAAGAATGATCATGAAAGAACTTGATGGCGCAAAGTAGTTGACAAGGATGAGGAGGCCGCGCAGCGGCCGATTTCCTTTCTTGGGTTTTGGGTTTGAAGAGATAGATCTCGTTGTCGTCGTCGCGTGGTTTCACAGAAAGCGCGGCGGAATCGGCGACTCGCTCTTGCACCGCCGCAGGAGCTTGGTCTTGGCGGCGTTCATCTTTTCGGCGCACTCGGTGTCGCTCATCGCGTCGGCCCACGCGTCCATCTGTTGGAAGGTGATTCCGGGCTTGAGATACTGACTCGCCTGGGGCAGGGAACGAAACTTTTCGTAGGGCGTGGTGTAGTCTTG
>DATDGT010000386.1:0-10586 GCA_036521975.1 Bryobacteraceae bacterium | reverse complement strand
ACCGTTCACCTGGACCAAGGGACCGGAACACTTCCAGCGCATCATCGAAGCAACCAAGGAGTACCAAGCGGCCCATCCCAAGAAGCCCAAGCAACGGACCCCCTCCCCGGCTAATACTATAAAGGACTAACTGTACGATGTACTAGTTGCACGGGATCGACTAGCGGCTCCAGAAGCCGGCGTGCGGTGACGACCCCCGCCGGAGGAATCCGGTCCACGAGCTTGTGGATCTCTTCGCGGGCCGCTTCGGTCGTGAAACTCGGGATGCTTCTAGATTACGCCAACCACTCGGTAGTGGCATCGACCAGCAGCGGGCCGAGGACGAGGGCGGCTTCGCGCTCCACCAGTTGCAGGATTTGTTCGGCGCGGGCCTGATCCGGCGAGACGGTGACGGCGGCGACCAGGCCGCGCTGCCAGGAGTCCTGATAGCCGATCTCGGAGACCGCGACGTTGAAGCGCTTGCGGAGGCGGTCCTTCAGGCCCTTCACATAGTGGCGCTTGTCCTTGAGCGAGAGCGAGTCTTCAAGCCGGAGCTCGAGGGTGATGACGCCCACGGACGGCACGGTGTCTAGGCGAAAACTTCGTGGGCTACGCGCTCGGTGACGAACCCCTCGATCACGTCGCCCGGTTTAATGTCGTTGAAGTTGGCGAGGGAGACGCCGCACTCGAATCCCGCCTTCACTTCGCTGGCGTCGTTCTTGAAACGCTTCAGCGAATCGATCTTGCCCGTGTGGACCACCACGTTGTCTCGCAGCAGGCGAATTTCGCTGTTGCGCGTGAGGACGCCGTCGTCGACGATGCAGCCCGCCACGTTGCCCACCTTGCTGATGCGGAACACTTCGCGCACGCGCGCGCGGCCCTTGTACACTTCCTTAAACACCGGCTCGAGCAATCCTGTCATGGCGCGCTTAATTTCGTCGGCCAATTCGTAAATGATGGTGTGCAGCCGGACATCTACTTTTTCCTGATCGGCGACGACCTGCGCGGTGCGCTCCGGCCGGACATTGAAACCCACGATGATGGCGTTGGAAGCCGAAGCTAGCAGAACGTCGGTTTCGGTGATCGCTCCGACACCGGAATGCAGCACTCGGATCTTTACGCTGTCGTTGGACAGTTTCTGGAGCGTGTCCGCGATGACTTCGGCCGTGCCGCCCACGTCGGTCTTCAGGATGATGTTGAGCTCCTTGGTTTCGCCTTCCTTGAGCTGTTCGTGTAACTGGTCAAGCGTGATGCGGTTGGTCTTCGACATGGCCGCTTCGCGCGCCTTGCCCTCGCGGTAAATCACGATCTGCTTGGCCTTGGCGGTGTCGGTGACCACTTGAACGGTGTCGCCGACTTCGGGCAGCGAGTCCAAACCCAGCACTTCGGCGGGCATGGAGGGTCCCACTTCCCGCACGGGCTGGCTGCGGTCGTCGAACATCGCGCGGACTTTCCCAAACACCGATCCGACGATGAAATAGTCGCCCACGTGCAGCGTGCCGTTGCGCACCAGCACGGTCGCCACCGGGCCGCGTCCGCGATCGAGCTGCGCTTCGAGCACGGTGCCCATGGCCGGCCGGGTCGGATTCGCCTTCAGATCTTGCAGGTCGGCGACCAGCAGAATCATTTCCAGCAACAGATCCAGATTCGTTTTGGCTTTCGCCGAAACCGGAACCATGACGGTATCGCCGCCCCAGTCTTCCGCGAGCAAGCCGCGATCGGAAAGCTGCTGCTTGATGCGGTCGGGCTGAGCGTCGCCCTTATCGATCTTATTGATAGCGACGATGATGGGGACCCCGGCGGCCTTGGCGTGATCGATCGCTTCCAGGGTTTGCGGCATGACGCCGTCGTCGGCCGCCACCACCAGCACCACGATATCGGTGACCTTGGCGCCGCGGGCGCGCATGCGCGTAAACGCCTCGTGGCCCGGCGTGTCGATGAAGACAATGGCTCTTCCGTTCTTTTCCACGTGATAGGCGCCAATGTGCTGAGTGATGCCGCCGGCTTCGCCCTCCGCGACGTTGGTCATACGGATGGCGTCCAGCAGCGAAGTTTTTCCGTGGTCCACATGGCCCATGATGGTGACCACGGGGGGCCGCTTCTCGCGGTCTTTTTCCACTTCCGTTTGTTCGATCTCTTGCGTGGCCTCCTGTTCGTAGCTGACCTGATTGGTGGAGGCGCCAAAATCGCGCGCCAACTCCTCGGCGAGTTTTACGTCCAGCGTCTGATTGATGTTGGCGAGGATTTTCTTATCCAGCAAGCGCCGGATCACCAGGGTGGCCTTCACGCCGAGCTTCTCGGAAAGCTCCTTCACGGTGACGCCTTCGGCGACAGTGATCTCGCGGTCCACGGGAGGCGGCTTGAAGGCTTCGTGCCGCTTCACCACCGGGCGTAAACGTCCCTCTTCCTGTTCGATCTCCCTGCGGCGATCGCGCGCGCCGGGCTTGGTGGCGTGGCGGCGGCCGGGTTCGGTGGGAAGAGCGGCGGGCTCGGGCCGCAACCCGGGCGAGGTGGGATGTAGCCGGCCACGACCCGGAGCCACCGGCAACGGACCGCGCGAGGGACCGCGCGAGGGACCAGGAGCGCGCAAGGGCTGGCCCGGACGAACCGGGCCGGTGTAAATGGGACGTCCCGGGACCGGGATGGCGGGACGGCTGGGCATGCCAGGACGCGGGGCGGCGCTGGGCATTCCCGGCGCCCGTTGTGTGAGCTTGGCGGCAAGATCCGGGCGCGGAGGAACCACAGGACGCGCCGTGGGCTGCCCGGCGAGATTGGGCTTTGCGGGCGGGCGAAGAGGACCGCCTCCACCGATCGCAGTTGTTCCACCGGCGCTGGCCCCGAGGGCGTTCAGAGTCGCGTTCGGAGCGGAAGGCATAGCCGCACGAGACGCTGGAGGGGGAAGCGGAGCGGAAGGTCCGCTCGCACGCGGCGCGATCTTCGGAGTGTCCACCAAGCCGGGTGGCAGCGGCTGACGGGGGCCGGAAAGAATCTGTCCGGGCTTGGGAGGAGGCGGCGCGGGGCGCGAGGGAATTGTCGTGGGCTTCTGCGGCGCTCCGGTGGTGGCTAATGGCGGACGGATCGGCCGAACTGGTTTCGCCGCAGCGGGCGCTTCGCCGCCGTCTTTCCCAGCGGCTTCCTTGGGCGCTGCGACTGGCGCAGCGTCCGCGGCCGGCGGGACAACCGGCTCGACCGGCGCGGCCGCAGGCGATTTCGGAGCCATTTCAGGTTCCGCTTCATGCTCGACGGGCGCGATCGCCGGCTCCGGCTCGGCGACGGCTACGCTGCCGTTGGCCGGCAGATCCTGGCCGAAGCGGCGGCGAAGGGCTTGCGCGACATCCTCGTCCAGCGAGCTGGAATGGGTTTTTTTCTCGTGAAAGCCGAGTTCCGGAAGAGCCTCCAGGATCGCACTAGGTTTGACTTCCAACTCGCGCGCCAGCTCGTTGATTCGGATTTTGCTCATACCGTGGAATTAGCGGCGCGTGATTCGTCCCTTTGAGGGGCGCGCCTGAATGAGAAAACACTCCTTTTTCCGAAAAATAGTTAGGACTCCTCAGCGTCCATCGTAACAGATTGCTCTTGCTTTTCCGTCGGCAGGGATGCTTCGGCCGCCTCGGCGGCCGATTCTTGTGGTGGAATAACCGGCTCTCGCTCGGTAGCGGCTTCCGCGGCCGCTTCGTTTTCCTTAGCCGCGGCGGTTTCCTCACCGACGGCGGTTTCCTCACCAGCGGCGGTTTCCTCACCGACTTCTTGGGCCTCTTCAAACTGCCCGTAGTAGCTCACCACCGCTTGCTGGATGCGCTCCACTGTCCCGGCGTCGATTCCCGGCAACGCTTGCAACTCCTCGGGAGTCATAGCGCCTAATTTCTCGACCGTGTTCACTCCGCCTTCGATCAATTTCGCGGCGATCTCCTCGGTGAGGCCATGGTCCGCCAAGACCGAGACGGGCGCGCCGGGCACCACCAGCTCCATTTGCGACTCGACTTCGCGCCGCTTCTCCTCTTCGCTCTTGATATCGATCCGCCATCCGAGCAGCTTTGCCGCCAGCCGCACGTTCTGCCCTTTCTTGCCGATCGCCAGCGAGAGCTGCGTGTCGTCCACGATCACTTCCATGTGCTTTTCCACCGGATCGAGGACGCTGACCTTGGAAATCTTCGCGGGGCTGAGCGCATGCGTGGCGAACCCCACGGGATCTTCGTTGTATTCGATGATGTCGATCTTCTCCCCGCGCAGCTCGCGAATAATGGACTGCACGCGCATGCCCTTCATGCCCACGCAAGCGCCCACGCTATCCACGTCGCGGTCGCGGCTGGAAACGGCGATTTTGGTGCGCTCTCCGGCCTCGCGTGCACAGCCTCTGATGGTGACGGTGTTGTCGTAGATCTCCGGAACTTCCTGCTCGAACAGACGCATCACCAGCTCCGGCGCGGCGCGTGAAACAATCACGCCGGCGTTCTTTCCCGCTCTTTCCACGCTCTTGATGACACAGCGGAAGCGGTCGCCCACGCTGAAGTTTTCGAGCCTGGACTGTTCCTTTTTGGGGAGGCGGGCTTCGGACTTGCCCAGATCGGCGACCAGATCCGGCCCCTCGACGCGCTTGACAACGCAGGTGACCAGCTCGCCTACGCGCCCGGAATACTCGGAATACAGGTTCTCACGCTCGGCTTCCCGAACCTTTTGAAGAATCACCTGCTTGGCGGTTTGGGCGGAGATGCGGCCCAGCGCCTCTGTGGGCTTGAGCTGGCGGATTTGGCCGCCCACTTCGATCTGGGGATTGATAGCGTTCGCCTCTTGGAGCGAAATTTCCTTCAGAGGATCCGTCACCTCCTCCACCACTTTCCGCACACCGAAAATCTGAATGGCGCCCGAGCGATCGTCCAATTCCGCCACCAGATCCTCCTCGGTGTGGAACTGCTTGCGGGCCGCCACCAGCATGGCATCCTTGACGGCATCCAAAACGATCTTCGGATCGATGCCTTTTTCCTTGCTCAGGATTTCGATGGACTGATAAATCGTTCCCGGAGTTGCCATAACTGTTTGTGTTTATTTCCTTAGCGGATTACCACTCGAATTTGAGATTGGCCTTTTCCACCTGATCAAGCGGAAACCGCAGGCTCTTGCCAGGGGCCGGCTCCAGAGTGATGATTCCTTCGGCGATGCCCCTGAGCAGGCCGGCCCAATGGCGCTGACCCTCCACCGCTTGACGCAATACGACCTTAACGTTCTTGCCGGAGAAGCGTTCAAACTCCTGCGGCTTGGAGAGCTTGCGCTCGACACCAGGCGAGCTGACTTCCAGGGTGTAGGAGCCCCCCGGAATCGCGTCTTCCACGTCCAGAATCGTGCCCACATTCTGCGAAACGAATTCGCAATCGGCATGGCTGACTCCAGCCGGCTTGTCGATAAAGATACGCACCAAACGGCTGGACCCGCCTCCGAGGAATTGGACATCCACGATCTCCATGCCCTCGCGCGCGGCCACCCGCTCCGCAACCTCTCGAATTTTCGCCACGACCGCTGTCCGGTCCGCCATATTCGTTAACTCAATGGGCAATAAAAAAGTGGGCTCGCGCCCACCTTTTACTGCCGGACTCTAGTACTAGTATACATGGGGGACGAAGTCCTTCCGGGATTTTGGTCAGTCGGTTGGATTTAAATTACGATCTGCTGCACCTCCTCAATTTTGGGTAGCCGCCGCTGTTGCTTCTTAGCTCCGGCCTGCTCGCTGACGCCGCGCTCGCTCAAAGGAATCGGCTGGGCTGTCCTGGAAAGCCAGGTTGAGGCGCTCCTTCCGGTCGATCTGACGCTGGATGGCGGGCCTGGAAAAAACAAACCCAAGAGGCTGGGATTCGGGGGGGAAATCGGTGGCGGGGTCGTAGTCTCCGCCTTCGGCTTCTGCGAGTTGGACCAGTAACCGAGCTTCCTCTTCCGCTCTTTCGATGGCGGCTTTGCGCTCGGCCTGCAGGGCGCGGAGCTCGGCCGTGTTTTTTTCCACCGAACGGCGGATGCGATTTTCGTAAGTCGTCAGGAGATGGAGCTGATGGGCGTGGGCCATCCAGGTGCGGCCTTGGGCGAGGGCGGCGTCGAGTTCGGCGTGATCGGAGTCCTCGGGGAGATGTTCGCTTTGGCCGAGGGCGAAGATGGAGTTTTCCAGGGCGCGGGCGCGGTTGAGGCGCCAGTAGTCCTCGGCGATCGCCTGGGCGAGGTTGGTTTCGAGAGCGCCGATGGGGCCCAAAGCTTCGCGGATGCCATCGCAGTGCTTCGTGAAGGCTTGTTCGTCTTCCGGGGTGTGCACGATAATTTGGCCGGTGAGTCCGTGGCGGAAGGCGTTGAGGCGGGCACGCTTTTTGCCCTCTTGCGTGGTTGGCCCGGTGCTATGCTGTGCGTTTTCGCGGTTGGCGGCGAGTTGTGCTGCGGTCATGAGAGGCTCCTTTAAACCGCTCCCTGACGGTCGCGGCTCTGTTACCCCGCCGTGACGGGCGGGGCTGATTAGGTTAGAGCGGGGCAGAGTTCGCCCGCTCTGTCTGGACTATGGAGCGGAGTGACGCCTACCCGTGTCGCCTGAAACCGTAAGTGCTTGAGGCGGCGGAAGAAATAGGAGCACGGAGGTGGTGAGCGCCGCGCCGCCGCTACACGGCGGCCATCGAGATGGATTGCTTAGGGCCGCACATGACCGCGGATGTCGGGGAAGGTCAGGTCTCTGACGGCGTCGATAGCGGCTTGGATCTCGGCTCTCGTGATGGCGATGGGCGCTGCGTGGCTCAGAGGATTAAGCACAACCCTCCTTGCCGTGGTGATCGCGAGGAACTTGGATTGGAGCGCGGGTTTATCGGCGGGCGGGACGTTATCAAGAGCGTGGCCCGTTGCGGCGTTCCAAAGCGCTTCCGCTTCGATTGCTTTCGGGTCTCTCTTGTATGGGACGCGCACCGATTTCTTTTCGCAGTAGGACTTGATCTTGGCCTCGAAGGCCGCGCGGGCGTAGAGCGCTGCGGCGCGGTCGTCGCCGGCGGCGAGGTATTCCAAGGCACGACTCAGGAAGAAGTCGAGGCCGCTGCCGCGGTGACGATGAACCGGAGTTACGCCGTCGGCGCCCAACCACAGTTCGTAGGCGCGCCAGTCGTGCTTCGCCTCAATCTCCGCGTGGAGCATCTCGTACCAGACTCGGTCATAGGTTAAGAGGATGATCTGCCAGTCCGCGAAATACTGCGAGAGTATCTCCAGGACAGGAAGACGGTTCGCCATATCGAGGCCGACCAATACGTCGTCGAGGACTAGAAGCTTGGGATACGGGGATTGCGCCGGCACGCTGATGAGCAGGCCGGCGAGGTATATTACGAGGCCGATTGCGGATAGGCGTGCCTCGTTTAGGAAATTATGGTGGCTGGGTATGTGCATCCCGCTGTAGTTGACGGACAGAATTAACTCTTCGTACTTAAACGCCCTCTGGGCTTTGTCGTATTCAACGGGGTGAAAGGATAAGCCGAGGATAAAATCCGGGTTGGGGAACTTCCGGAGCAACTCGGTGGATTTGTCAATGAGGGGCTTGATTACCGGTTCGAAGCCGGTGTTGAATTTTCGCAGGGCCTCGTCACAGCTCCGCAGGTACGTGCGGTAGTGCCCTTTTACGGCAGGGTTCCAGTATCGGACGGAGGCCCACAGTTCGCTCACCGGATGTGACCGGCCGTCGACTGGAACTTCCAGATGCGGGACCAAGTGCCGAACCGCGATATCGAAAAGGTTCACGTTGTCGCCGCGCTGGGTGAAATTGGTCTCCAGGAGGCTGCGGTAATCCAGGCACCCTACTTGAAGGGCGGTCATGGACGTGGGCGGCTGGATCAGAGGACGGGTCGCGCCATGCTTCCATGCCTGGGCTGAGCCGTCGTCGAAATGGACGGTCACGTGGCCGGAGGTGAGGCTTGGGTCTCGAGTATTCTTGAAGTTCGTGAAGGGCCCGCCTGTCCCGCGATTGAAGAACTCTTCGATGGCTCGGAATAGGCTGGATTTTCCGCTGCCGTTTTCGCCGTATATAAAAAGAGAACGGGATTTCCCAAAATCGAAGTCGTACACGGCAGGACCGGGGAAGCCGCGGAAATCGCAGACCTCGATTTTGGTTATCTTCAATCGCGGTCCTCGATGATGCGGACGACCTCCAGGCCGTTCAGGGCGAAGAGGGCGGCGTAGATAGGGTCGTTGACGTCCGCAATCCGGTCGTGGAAGGCGGACCACTCGACCTGGGCGGCTGTTCGCGGCGGCGCGGAGGCTGCGAGCAGGTCGAAGAAGTGGAGCCTTTGTCTGTGGAGGTCCTCCGGGAAGAAGAGCTCGTATACGAGGGCGTTGAGGAGGCGTTCGAGGTAGGCGGCGGTGGGACCTTGTCCGTTGAGAGCGATGATGGCGTTCGAAATTTGCTTGATTGTTTGCTGACGGGCTGGAGGGGCGTCCGGGATAGGCACTGTGCGCATATAGTCCGAAAATGCCCGCATGTAGCCGCCGCGCACCTTGTTTGAAACCTGCGAGTAGAACCACTCTACGGGCTGCGAGTTCAGCACGGCGATCAGCCACTGCTCGTCGGTAGGGATGAAATAGCACGTGTTTGCCATGTAGAATCGCTGGGTGTCCCAGGCGAAGCTCTGGTGTTCGTAGATATCCGGGTAGATGATCTTGGGTTCGTCAAATTCGTGCCAGTAGGCACAGGCTCGCAGCTCCCAAAAGTATTTCCCCTGATCGTACCGGGCGATCATCTCTTTCCGGAGCGGCTCCATTGAGGCATGGATCGCGGGGTATGCCTCGGCGAAAGCTTTTTCGGCTTTGGCCTCCGATCTGCCCGACCATGGATGGTCGACGTTTTCCGAGGACTCAATTCGGATCAGATACTGGTCCTCGAACTCCACCCGCCACCGCTTTATATCGCGGCCGCGCAAAAAAGGCTTCAGGACCTCGGCCGAGGAGGGGTGCTCTTCGATCAGGCGATCGCGGGTCGGACGGTCGACGACGAAGGCTCGGTTCAAGCCCGTCAATATGCCGCGGTAGAACCGGTTATTGACGTATGTGCCGAGCGGGGTGCCGGCGGCTTTGATGCGATCTAGTAGCTTGAGCTTGGTCTTGGATTCGAGGCGCCAGGCCTCGGGGGCCAAGTCGCATTGGGACATTTCGAACATGTCGCTCGCGAGGTGATTGGTCAAGTCCTCGAGCTTCCATTCTTCGCTGTTCCAGGTCATGGCGCGGAAGTTGGCGCCGTCGGAGGGTTTGCCCCTCGTCAGGATGACGATGCAGGGGTAGGCGATGGCTTCAAAGATTTCGGCGTCTCCGAAATCGATGAAGCGGCGAACGCGCGTGTTGCTCTTAAGGAAGGCGCGAAGCTTTTCCCCGTACCCGGATCGCATCCACTTATTGGAGGTGATGAAGCTGAAGACGCCGCCTTCGGAAAGAAGCTTGATGCCGCGCTCGTAAAAGTAAACGTAGAGGTCGGCCGTTCCCGTGAAGCACTCGTAAAGCTGCCGGAGGACCGGTTTTTCATCCTTGATTTTCTCCTGGCGGACGTATGGGGGATTGCCGATCACGACGTCGAAGCCGGAGAAGTCGTGGTCTTCAGGCGAGAACATCCAGTCCGGATCGAAGAATTCAGCGTGCTTATTCTGGTCGTAGGGATCCCATCCCGCAAGACGCCTCGCCGTGGTGTTGGGCATGCCTTGCCGATGAAGTTCTTCTGACAGTTCCGTGCGGATGGCGGCGTCCTTTTCACGGACCCGCTGCTTGGCTTCAGGGGTTCTGACATTGAAATGCTCGTGGCGAACTTTCCGCAACCGCTCACGGAGGGTTTTGACCTGATCCGCGCCGATGAACATCTGATCATCTTTCGCGTTTTCGATGCGGATAAGCGTGTCGGCGGCCACGAGACGGGTTTCAAGGTTGGGGAGGGGGCGAAGGGTTTTCTCGGACTTCTGATCGACTAGGAGGGCGATGAAGAAACGGAGCTTGGCAATCTGGCAGGCGATGGGCTGGATGTCGACGCCGAAGATGGAATTTTCGATGAGGAAGAGCTTGCGGGCGTAGTCGAGATCGTGGTGATTGGTGTCGAAGGAGGCTCCGATATCGCGGATTCGGGTCTCGATATTGGCAAGCGTGCTTTCGCGGTTCTCTGCCTCCTCCATGGCTTCCGCTCTTTCACCGTCGCGCTTAGCGGCCTCGAGTTGGCGGCGTTTCCAGGCGACGTTGTTGGGGTCGAGTTTGGAAAGTAGGTGGACCAGGCGATGGAGCGCGCCCATAAGGAACGCGCCGGAACCGCAGGCAGGATCGAGAATGCGGGTCTGCTCAATCGCTGCAATCAGTTGTTCGGTTTCGCCGGGCGAGCAGGGATTGGTGGCCTGGTCGGAAAGGAGCTGGCGGACTTTGGGCTCCGGCACGGTGGCCATGAAGTGGGCGATGAGGGCTTCATCGACCATGTACTGAACGACGTTGCGCGGGGTGTAAAATGCGCCTAGTGTAGTGTCCAATAAATAACTGGACTATTGATGCGGCTTTGCTGCATACTGTTGGTTGTGTCCCGCAAAGCTGTTTCGCTCAAATTAAGAGAATCCGACAAGCGGCAGGTGGCCCAGTGGGAGGGGGCGTTCGGC
>DATDGT010000385.1:0-12362 GCA_036521975.1 Bryobacteraceae bacterium | reverse complement strand
GTCTCGCGCAGGATCACGCGCTCGTCCGACAACAAAGCGTCGATCTCGCGCGGGACTAGTTTGTCCGTAGCGTTTGGTTCCATTCTCCTGTTGTCTCAGATTCTTGGCCGAGATCGGAGACGGAACTTCGTTTTTCCGGCTAAGGCTGGACCTTTGGCGGGGGTCGCCGTCGGATCGCGCGACCCATATCGGTCAATATCCGCGTGCCAATCGCTGCCAAGTTTGCTGCCGAGCTTCCCGAATTGTCCAGCAGCACGATCATGCGCGGCAACGGACCGCCCACATACGCCACCCATGAATTGAAAGGGCCGTTTGCGCCGTCCTTCCAGCGCTCCAACTCGCCCGTCTCCAGCGCCACGGTTTGCCAAGCGAGTTCTTGACCGCCCGTAGGCGAGAATTCGTAATTTTGGTGAATGATCGGCAGCGCGCTAGCCAGGCTTGCCGATGGCGGTCTCCCGGCATCTCCGTACGCGTTGTAAGCCAGAAACGCCAGCATGTCGGACGCGGTCGAAAACAGCCCGCCCGCCGGATTGCCAACCGGAAGCCAGTCCAATAACTGACAGTCCACGTTCGTCGCGAGCGTCGCCGGGTCACAGTGGTTTGCCGCCCGCGCCACTTGACTCGGCGTGAAAGACTCGACGGGCACCGTATCCGGCAAGTTCAGCGGCTGAGTGATTTCCTGGAGATTGGCCTGATTCCAGCTCGGGTAGGCCAGCCACGTTGCCACCGCGTTCCCCAACACTTCGAATCCCAGATTGCTGTAAAGCCAACCACTGGCGCCCTGCGTCGGCGCGTGCGTCGGGCAACTGTACACTGGGTTGTCCACGCCGGAGCCGCAAGTCGGCGTCTTTCCCAGAAGCGCCATGTAAACCGGATCGCAGCAGCCGCAATCGTGAATCAGTTCCGGCGTCGACGGATCGCAGGTGATGGGATCGGCCGCGTAGTCGTTATATAAATCGTTCAGCACGGCAAACAGATGGCCCTCGTTCTTAGGCAGCCCGGCATGATGGTCCGCCATATCCACCAGCCGGATGCCATAGCGGTTGTTTCCCGGTGGAATGCTTGCGCTGGAGGGAAGCAGAGGGAGCACTGGCGACGCCAGCGGCAGCCCCCGCTCATTCGCGATCGCCAGCAGCGTGGCGGCGAACAGCTTTGTCACCGATCCGATCCCGAAGATCGTCTTTTCGTTCATCGGTACGGTGCCGTCGTCGGTCGCCACCCCATACGGCATGTAGACCGGACCGAAGTCGTCCAGGTAGCCGATCATCATCCCCTTGAATCCCGGCGGAGGGGGATTCTGAGCGACCGCTCGTTGGATGACCTGCGATACGTACGCCGCCTGGCGGTTGGCGGCGGGAGATGGATTCTGTGCCTGCGCCGCTGCCGTTGTCAGTATGGCGAGCAAAGCTTTTGCGGCGTGAGCTCGCATTGGACCCCTAGCACTCAGGCCGATTATAGCCGGTCTGCCGGGCGGCTTCACAGGCGCGCAGCATTTCACAGAGGGCACCCCGTCGCGGCTCGGAAAATCTCTCAGTTCAGAAAATAGTCCGCATCAGCCCCACTATTTACGAGGACGAAGCCCTGACCTAAGCCGGTTGAAACCGCAGGCCGCGCTTGTAGTACACTCATCGGATACTATGCTGTCGGTCGATATTGAGCAACACGGCGACACTTGCATCGCCCGCTTTCGGGGACGTATTACAGCGGGCTCGGACCTCGAGGATGTAAGCGCGAAAGTGGAGCGGATCAAGCAACTTGCCGGTGCCAAGCTTCTGGTAGATTTCAGCCAGGTGCAGTCGATAGGCTCAACCGGAATCGGATTTCTGGTCGGCCTCTATATTTCGATGCGCAAGAAGCCGGGCGGCGCGTTCGTGCTGGCCGGCGTGAACGCGCGCGTGCGGGAGGTGCTGGATCTCACGCGGCTCAGCACTATTCTGCCGTTGGCCACGGATATTGCGACGGGATTGGAATTCCTCAAGGGCCGCCAAGCCAGCGTCTAGATAGCGAGGGCGAAGCGTTTCCTTAAGAAACGTGTGGCGGCCCGATAGCCCAATATTCGCTATATGATGAGAGGACCCGGAGGGCCCCGTGGACCGCGAACGTTTGCAGAAGATCGAAAAGTTCTATCACTCCGCCCTGGAGATCGACCCCTCTCAGCGCCACGGCTTCCTTGACAAAGCCTGCGGCGATGATGATTTGCGCCGCGAAGTAGAATCGCTGCTCGCGCAGCGAGGTTCCACGGGCGCGGCGCTTTGTTTGGCCAACGCGCTGAAGACCTGGCCGAAGACCTAAGTGACACGCGCACCATCATGATGGCGGGCGCGAAGATCGGCCCGTACGAGATCCTGGGGCCGCTGGGAGCCGGCGGCATGGGCGTAGTGTATCGCGCGCACGACACGAAGCTCGGCCGCGACGTCGCCATCAAGACATTGCCCAGCGACTTCGCACGCGATCCCCAGCGGCTGGCGCGCTTCCGGCGCGAGGCGCGAACGCTCGCATCGCTCAACCACCCCAACATCGCTGCCATCTACGGGCTCGAGGAATCGCAAGACGCGGATTGCCTGGTGCTGGAGCTGGTGGAGGGGGAAAACCTGAAGGGTCCGCTGCCGGTGCCCGTCGCGCTCGATCGCGCGGCGCAGGTGGCCGAGGCGCTTGAAGCCGCGCATGACAAAGGCATCATTCATCGCGATCTAAAACCGGCCAACGTGAAGGTCACACCAGCGGGGAAGGTAAAGGTACTCGACTTCGGCTTGGCGAAGGCGATCTGGGGACAGGAGGGCAAACAGGATCTTTCGAATCTTTCCGCGGTGACTGGCGCGGAATCGATCGTCGGCCAGATTTTGGGAACGCCGGGCTACATGAGCCCGGAACAGGCTCGCGGCCAGGAAGTGGACAAGCGCACGGACATCTGGGCATTTGGATGCCTGTTATACGAGCTGCTGGCCGGCAAGCGAGCGTTTCAGGGCGAGACGCTTCATGACACGATTGCCGCCGTGCTGGAACGCGAACCGGACTGGCAAGCCTTGCCCGTAAGAACGCCCCAGAAAATCCGCGAACTGCTGCGCCGGTGCCTTCAAAAAGACTTCAGCCGCCGGCCGGCTGACATTGCGGAGGCCGTCCGCGCCCTCCACGAAGCACGACGCGGATGGAACCGCTGGGCGGTTGTAGCTGCAGCCACCGCAGCCACAGCCGCGTTAGCCATCGGCGGAGCTCTGTGGCTCCGCAATCCTGCGCCGCGTCCCACCGATCAAGCGCAATGGGTGCAGCTCACCAAATTTTCCGATTCGGTTACACAGCCCGCGCTTTCGCCCGACGGCAGGATGCTGGCGTTTCTTCGTGGCGTTTCCACCTTCATCGGGCCGAGCGAGGTCTACGTCAAAATTCTTCCCGACGGCGAGCCTGTGCAGCTTACGCACGACAACACGGCAAAAATGACTCCGGCATTCTCTCGGGACGGCTCGCGCATCGCCTACACCACCTTGTCGCCCGATTTCAGTTGGGACACATGGACGGTTCCCGTTCTGGGCGGCGAGCCCCAACCGATGCTTAAAAATGCCTCGGGACTTACGTGGACCGGCCCGCGTCAGGTGATGTTCTCCGAGATCAGGATGGGGGTCCACATGGGAATTGACGCGGCCGAAGAAAGCCGCCTGAACCAACGCGGCATCTACCTGCCGGAGAATCAGCCATCGATGGCTCACCGGTCGTATCTGTCTCCCGATGGCAGATGGGTGTTGCTGGCGGAAATGGACGCCGACCATTTGTGGGAGCCCTGCCGCGTGGTTCCCTCCGACGGCAGTTCCGAAGGACATAAAGTCGGTCCGCTGGGCGGCGGTTGCACCGTGGCGGCGTGGTCGCCGGATGGCAAATGGATGTATTTCACTTCTAATGCGGTCGCGGACAATCACATCTGGCGGCAGCGATTCCCCGATGGCAAGGTAGAACAGATCACCGCCGGGCCGACGGAAGAGGAAGGCATCGCCATAACTCCCGACGGCCGCTCGCTGATTACCTCCGTGGCGCTGCAGAACGCCGCGCTTTGGGTCCACGATGGCAAAGGAGAACGGCAGGTGTCGCTGGAAGGCAATGCTGCCGACCCCCAATTTACGCCGGATGGCAGGAAGTTGCTGTACCGCGTGGTTAAAGAGCCGCCCAGCGAGTTCCAATTCTTCAAAGATGCCGGAGAGGTGCGCGTGGCCGATTTGGATTCCGGCCGTTCCGAGCCTTTGGCGCCGGGCTTTCAGGCGCTCTATTGCAATTTTTCCCTGGATGGCCGGCAGGTGGTGATGGAAATCGAAGACGCCCAAGGCAAGCCTCGGCTGTGGCTGGCGCCTCTGGACCGCAGCTCGCCGCCCCGGCAGATCCCGAATGTGGAAGGCCGCACACCAATATTTGGTCCCGGCGGCGAGATCTTTTTCCGGCACGTCGAGGGGAAGCCGGGCATGATGGGAACCACCGGCTTTATCTATCGCGTCCACCCGGATGGATCGGGATTGCGGAAGGCCATCGAGCCGGCGGTTTTGCTATGGGGCCGGGTTTCGCCCGACGGCCAGTGGGCTGTCGGCTGGGGCCCGCTTCCCGGCGATGGGCCCCCAGCCGTTCAAGCGTGGCCTCTGAACGGAGCGCCTCCGCTGCACATCGCCGGAACCATGTATACGTTCTGGTCAGGCGACCGCCGGTCGCTGTTCATGTATTCGAACACCATCGGCATCGGCAAGACCTACGTGGTTCCGCTGCGGCCGGACGAGGTTTTCCCGCCGATCCCGAAAGGGGGATTCACTTCCGAAGAAGAGCTGGCCCGCCTGCCTGGCGCCAAAAGGATCGACGCTGTGGCCTTTCCCGGCCCTTCTTCGGATATTTACGCGTTTTATCGCGGAGCGACGCAGCGGAACCTGTACCGCATCCCGCTCCCGTAGCGCTCGTCTAGTTCGCGCGGCCTGCGCGAACCGCAGTCCCCGAGATTGTAGTGCCGTTGTCCGTTTCTACCCACGTAATCGTGCTTCCATCCGGCGTGATCACGAAGTCGAAGTGCTGCGCGCTTGCGCCGGAGCCGAAAGTCTTGGACCCCGTGCAGTCGCGATTCACCGTGTAGACGCCGCTTACGTTGGCGAGCTTGCTGATTGCGCCGTTTAGGCTCTCTGTTGCTGTCACCAAGGTTCCGGTCCCGTCGCCGTTGTACACGACCAGGCCGGCAAAGGTAACGGGACCGACTCCGGTGACGGTTCCACCCGCGGACATCACGTACGTGCCATTCATGACCACGTTCCCCATGGGGCACAACGCCGGTCCCTGAGCCTTTACGACCTGAGGGACAAAAGCCGCGGCCATTGCCGCGACGGCAAGCGAACTGAAAAATCTGTTCATGTGAACTGCCTCCTGCCCTTGTTCCGAGAACGGGCGGCAAAAACGGTCATGGGCGGAATCTTTTTTCTATGGGAAGCCCACATAGTATGCTGGGAGCACTCTTAACTGCATGATCGCCGGCGGCTCACAAGATATCAGCACGCTGGTTGACGCCTGGGGTCGCGGCGACCAGGAGGCGCTGAACCTTCTCGTGCCGATGGTCTATCCCGAACTCCGCCGAATTGCCAGGCGGCATTTGGGACGCCGCTCTTCCGGTCGCACGCTGGAATCCGCGGCGCTGGCCAACGAAGCCTACCTCAGGTTGGTCCGCGCGGGCACCGTCCGCTGCGAAAGCCGCGTTCACTTCCTCGCGCTGTGTTCGCAAATCATCCGCCGCATTCTGGTCGATTACGGTCGCCGTGGTGGCTACGCAAAGCGAGGCGGAGGCGCGGTGCGGGTGCCTTTCGATGAAGAACTAGCGGCTGCGCAGTTCGATCAGTCCGGAATTGTGGCCCTGGACCTGGCGCTAGAGTCGTTATCCAAGGTCGATCCCCGCAAGTCCAAGGTCGTGGAACTGCGCTGCTTCGGCGGGCTAAGCGTGGAGGAGGCGGCGCAATCCTTGAGCATCTCCCCGGAGACGGCCAGGCGCGATTGGAAATTCGCCAAGGCTTGGCTGCTGCGCCGGCTGGGGTCGGCACGCGGGTGCGAGTCAGTCGGCGTGCCGTAAAGCCGCTTCAAGCCGTGTATGGCCCAAATGCCGGGCCTGCTCCACCGGAGTGCGGCCGTCGAGGTTGCGGATGGTGGGATCGGCGCCGGCCCTCAGCAGGGTCTTGACGCTTTCGGCATCTCCAAAATCGATGGTCGCGGCATACATCAGCGGAGTGAATCCGAACTGGTCCTGAGCGTTGACGGGCGTCCCCGCCGCGACCAACGCGGGAATTACGGAAGGACGATTGGCAATCGCCGCCCAATGGATGAGATTGATTCCCGAGCTTTCCGTCATCTTCACGGACGCGCCCGCCGCGATCAGCGCCTGCACCACCTCGCGATAACCGAACGTCACCGCCTGAGCCAGCGGCGCGCCGCCTCGCGCTGCGGCATTGGGATCGGCGCCCCGCGCCAGAAGCGCTCGGACGCTTTCCAGATCCCCGGTCATCGCCGCCAGGACCAGCGGCGAGTACGCGGCGCGAACGCCCGGCGGAGGTTGAGTCTCCGCGCCCGCGTCCAGCAACAGCCGCATCGACGCCGCGGCCCGATAACCGGCGGCCACGGTCAACGCGTCCGAGCCGGAAGGGGCGCGCCCGTTCACGTCGGCCCCGCGGGCGATCAGCAGCCGGATTTTTTCCGCATCGCGCGCCGCCATCATGAGCAAGGTCGCGCCGCCCTCGGTATGGCGGTTCGGATCGAGGCCCGCGTCAAGCGCCGCCTGGAGCTCGCGCGGCGTACCGAACAGCGCCGTGCGGACCCATGCGGGCGCCTCCAGCCCTTGCACCGGCGCCGCATGGGGCGTGGTTTCCGGAAGAGATTCTAAAAGCGCCATCGCCGCCCACGCGCTTCCCGTGTCAGAAAGATACTCGTCTTTGCCATAGAAGGCGCCATAGGGAAAGCCGGTGGTGAAATATTTCGGACTGACGTCGGCGGGAGAAATCATGCGCGTGTGGACGCGCCAGACGCCGCCGGCTTGTGTGGAAATCAGAAAGCGCGCTCCTTTGCGCCACGCGGAATCGCTGGAGGTCGCACCCGATTCGTGCAGCGCGAATAGAGCTTCTCCCGTCGAGTAGGCGTCGCCCGGATATCCAGGCAACTGTGGCCATCCTCCCGCGGCCGTTTCCAGCGAGAGGAGATCGTGGCGCGCGGCGGCGATTTCGTCCGCGCTCGCCTCGGCCCAAACCAAGCCCATCAGGCGAAAAGAAGCGTCTTCCGTGGACGCGGGACGCGTTTGAAACAACCATCCGCGCGCGCGGGAAACGACCGCGTCCCGCTCGGAGCGAAGCTCTTCCGGCATATACCAGCGAACCGCGCGAACGGCTGTGGCCGTGGCGGTAAACACGCTGCTCGAATGAGGAGGACGGAAATCGGAGGTCACCCAATGGCCGTCGTGTTGCTGCCACCGCGCGAGCCGCAGGGCGTAGATACCTGTCACCGCGTCGGGCGCAAGGCCGGCCGCGTGCGCGGCCATCAGGAGATAGCTGTCCTCGGGCGTGGGATCGTTCAGCGTGGAAGCTTGAACGGCGTGGTCCAGGGCCGAAGCGCCGCGCAGCTCGCGAAAGGTCTTGTCTTCCACGGCGCTCAGAGTCTTGGAATCGATGGCGAGTCCCCGATCGCGCGCCAAATGGAACGTTAAAACCGTCAGCAAGTTGTGATGGCACGATACGCAGGATCGCTGCTCGACGAAGGCCGCCGCGGAGCGCTCCAGCGGGGGCAAGGCACGACTCACCGCGTCGCGAACTTCAGCGCTGGATTGGCCGAATACGATCGCCCCCGTCGCCGCCAGTAATAGAGGATGGCACACCCGCTCAAAAATACCACAAGTGATTCAAGCGCCATAGCCCGAGGCCGGCGGCTTCACCGCCGCAGCCGCCCTAGCGGATATCGCCAATCGCACCGCGCGGAGGGCGCGCCGCAGTCCCGGAGGCGAAGCGAGGCTCAAGCCCGCTTTGGAGAAACTCGGGCACACCGGACTCGCCGGGCGCGTCCACTTCGCCCAAGTTTCTCGTTCGTTTGACGCCGCGCCCGGCGGCTGCGGGCTAAGCCCTTATGGTAGAGGCGAGGCCTCCAGCGGGAGGAGACGGCGAAGGGGAGGATGCCAACGGGGCGTAAGCAGGCGGATGGCGTCGTCGCCGGTGTCCGTGACGAGGATACGCCCCGGCGCTGTCCACTGCTACGCGTACGGGGTAGCTGAATTGGGCGTTGGTCGCGGGACCCCCATCGCCGGAATAGTCCGATGTCCCGTTGCCCGCGATGGTAGTGATGATCCCTGCCGGGGAAACCTTGCAAACGCGGTAATTGTTGGAGTCCACAATGTACAGATTGCCCGCTGCGTCTGCCGCAACGGCAGCAGGGTCGGCGCGCTCCGCGCTGGTGGCGGGGCCTCCGTCGCCAGAGTAGCCTAGCGTACCGTTGCCCGCGACCGTGGTAATGATCCCCGCTGGGGAGACCTTGCGAATTCGGTTGTTGTCGACGTCCGCGATGCACAGGTTCCCGCCGCCGTCCACTGTGACGCCGGAGGGCAGGTTGAGCTGCGCGCTAGTGGCCGGGCCGCCGGCGAAACCTTGCGAACAGTTCCGCCGCACGATTCTTGGTCTCTAACGGAACCCCGGCCCGGCACGATTTAGGGCCTACGTCCCAGCAGGTTCTTTTTATAGGGTTGACAAAACTCGCTCGCCCTAGAGACGGCATGGCTTCCGAGAGCGAGTAGTTATCAGGCGACCGTGGGGCCGGCGAAGTAGTTTTCGATTGATGTTCCGCCAGTGAGGAGGCCTTCAATCCGTCCTTCGAGGCCGGACTAAGTGCACAATCGGCGCGATGACCGCGAAGATGAGCAGTAGGTGAACTAGACTCCAGGCTCAAACCCTAGATCATGCCGAAGTGACATCACTATCGACGAGGTAGGGCATTGAAGGGATCCAGTCCTTGCGGGCAAGCTCCTTTCAGTCCCGAAGATTGCTTCGAAGTTGGTTTATGTATTCGACGCTGTCGCCGATGTCGGTCCGATCCTTCCACATGCCGTAGAAAGCGAAATCCCGAACAGAACGTGATTTGGCTTTTAGGAGTTCAGCGCAACAAGAGATCTGCACTTCAATGATGGTTCCTTCGTTGATCGTCACGTCCTCGAGGGGCTTGAAGACGCCATCCTCGTACTTTGCCGTGATGGGTCATGACGCTGCCTGTATTGGCCTGCGCCCCGAACGTTCTCAAGTGTTACCGTAGCAGCCCTGCACGGTAAACGGTGGCCGCCGGCGATAGCGAGACAGTTGCACGGCGTCTCACCTTGACATTCTACTGGAAACGTGGTATTCTCACCTAGAATGTCTACTAAACAGCAGAACGAGCGCGTCGAATTGTTGCAAGGCACCTTGGACCTGCTGATTCTCCGCACGCTGCTGCTCGGACCGGCACACGGCCACGCCATCGCTAAGGCGATCGAATTCAAGTCCGACGAGGTGTTGCAGGTTGAGCAGGGGTCCTTGTATCCCGCATTGCACCGGCTCATTAAGCGCAAATGGATTTCGGCCGAAGAGGGCACCTCGGAAAACAACCGGAGGGCCAAGTTTTACCGGCTGACGGCCGCGGGCCGGCGGCGGCTGACAGTTGAAACCAGCAAGTGGGACAAGTTCGCGGGAGCGATTGCCCGGATTCTCGGGCGGGCAAGCGCACAGCGAATGCGTTGTGCGCGTTAAAGGCTTGAGCAGGAGGGCCAATCATGAGGCGCAAGCGTATGTTGGAGGATTTGGATAACGACATTCGCGAGCACATCGAGGCGGAAACACTGGAAAACATCGAGCGGGGCATGTCTCCAAAAGAAGCGCGTTACGCGGCTTTGCGCAAGTTCGGCAATAGAACGCGCGTGAAGGAAGAGACGCGGGAAGTATGGACCATCCTCTGGCTCGACGTGCTGCGTGAGGACGTTCGCTTCGGTTTGCGTATGATACGCAAAAACCCTGGCTTCACGGCTGTCGCCGTTTTGACGCTGGCATTGGCCATTGGGGCGAACGCCGTGGCGTTTGCCGTGCTGAACGCGCTGATTCTGCGACCGCTGGATGTGCCGCACCCGCAGAGCCTTTACACCATCGAACACTGGAGAGATAAGTCGTTGGCGTTCTCGTATCCCGACTATCTCGATTTGAGCGGCCACAACCTTAGCTTTGGTAGCCTGGCCGCTTATAAGGTCACTCAAGCAGGGCTGGATGCCGGCGGCAACCCCGAGCGCGCTTTTGTCGATGAAGTGACCGGGAACTACTTCGACGTACTTGGGATTCAGCCGTATCTCGGCCGATTCATTCACGGGTCCGATGAGCACGGTCCGAACAGCGCGCCGTACATTGTCCTCAACTATGCGTATTGGCATAGCCATTTTCAGGATGATCGCGGCGTGATTGGCCGTACAATTCAACTCAACAAGCATCCATTCACCATCGTCGGTGTTGCACCGCCTGGGTTCCACGGGCCGGTGTTGTTTTTCACACAGGATTTTTTTGTCCCGATCGTGAACCAGGAGCAGGTGGAAGGGCTGAATAGCCTGAACGTGCGGGAAAACCCATCGCTTTTCATGACCCTCGGGCATTTGAAGGCGGGAGTCACTCCGCAGCAGGCGATTGACGACCTGAACTCGATTGGCTCGTACCTCGAAAAGACCTATCCCCAAACCGACGCCAAATTGAAGTTTGGATTGGCACGTCCCAGTCTTTTCGGCGACTTCAGTGGCCCGCCCACGCGGGCATTCCTAACGGCATTGATGCTGCTGGCCGGATTGATTCTGCTTGCGGCCTGCGCCAACCTCGGCAGCCTGTTTGCGGCACGGGCCGCGGACCGAACGCGTGAGACGGCTATGCGCCTCGCACTGGGGGCGAGCCGCAGCCGCATTCTGCGGGGACTGCTTACAGAAGCTCTGCTGACATCCTTTATAGGAGGCGCTCTCGGATTATGGGGCGGCGCAGTCGTGTTGAGCGAGTTGAGCGGATGGCAGCCGGTTCCCAAATTCCCCGTCCGTATGGCTGTGTACCCAGATGCACATGTCTATGCGGTAGCCCTGCTCTTAACATTGGTCAGCGGGTTCCTCTTTGGCGCGGCCCCTGTGAGGCAAGTACTTCGCACGTATCCGTATCAGATCGTCAAGCCGGGCCCCGAAGGTACCGCGCGGCGAATCACTGTCCGAGACCTGTTGCTGGTCGTGCAAATTTCCATTTGTGCCGTGCTGATTACTTCTTCCATCGTTGCCGTACGCGGACTCATGCGCTCGCTTAACGGGAGTTTTGGTTTCGATCCGCGGAACACGGTGCTGATGGATACGGATCTGGCTATGGCAGGCTATCGCGGCGACGCGGTGTCCCTGATGCAAAAGCGCATGATGGAGGCCACGAAGACCATTCCTGGTGTGACGTCCGTGGGATTTGCGGATCGAACGCCACTCAATGGAACCTTGAGACGTTTGATGGTGTTTAAGGACAAAACGACCGATTTGAGGCGATCGAATGCGGCGGCCAATGTCATCGAGTACAGTGTCTCTCCCGGCTACGTCGGCGCGGCGGCCACACCAATGCTGTCAGGAAACCCTTTCACATGGCACGACGACGCGAACGCGCCGCGAGTGGCGGTGATCAACCAGGAGTTTGCACGTGAAATCTTTGACTCAGTGACAAACACAACGGGCAAGCACTACCAGCTACAAGACGGAACGCGCGTGCAAGTGGTGGGGATGGTGGAGAATGGGAAATATCAGACTCTGACCGAAGATCCGGAGCCGGCGATGTTCCTCCCGATCCTGCAATCGCCATCGAGTTCGACGACGCTCCTGGTGCGCTCCAATCTCGATGCGGCACAACTGATGACAGCCATGAGGGGCAAACTGCGGGGGCTGGACTCCGGGCTGCCTTCTTTCATCCAAACCTGGAACAAGGGGCTGGGTGTAGCTATGTTTGCCCCGCGTATGGCGACGATTTCGCTGGGTGTGCTGGGCGTGATGGGCGCAATGCTGTCGGTCACGGGTATTTTTGGGATAGCTTCATACTCGGTTAGCAGGCGGCTGAAGGAGTTGGGAATTCGTATGGCGCTCGGCGCGCAACGTAAAGACGTGCTACAGGCGGCATTGGGGCGAGCCTTCAAACTGCTGGCCTTGGGTTCTGCAGCAGGATTGGTACTCGGAATTCTGGCGAGCCAAGTGCTAGTGTAGTGTCCAATAAATAACTGGACTATTGATGCGGCTTTGCTGCATACTGTTGGTTGTGTCCCGCAAAGCTGTTTCGCTCAAATTAAGAGAATCCGACAAGCGGCAGGTGGCCCAGTGGGAGGGGGCGTTCGGC
>DATDGT010000384.1:0-25818 GCA_036521975.1 Bryobacteraceae bacterium | reverse complement strand
TCGATGGCCCGCTTTTGCTGGCGAAGGATGTAGTCGCGCTGTTCTTTGGACATCTCCTCGCGAGCTTCGTTCGCGATCTTGTTGCGCAGCTCCAGCACATCCACTTCGTGCGAAAGCCAGCCGTGGACCATCCTTAACCCTTCCAGCCGCGTCGGAGTTTCCAGCAGCGCCTGCTCTTTGGAAGCGTCCAAGTTCATTAATGACGCGATCATGAACGCCAACTGCAGCGGATCTTGTTGCGAGGCGAACATGCGGGCCACTTCCTGCGGCGCCGCTCCGCCTTGCGCCAACCCCACGAATTTCGATCCCAACTCCACCAGCGACAACGCCAGCGCCTCGGTTTCGCGACTGGAATCGTCGGGCAGCGGCAGAGGCGAGATCCTCGCCGTCAGATACCCGTTTTCCTCAATGCGGATCAGCACCACCCGCTCCAGCCCTTGGACCATGATGTCGATCTGATCCGTCTTCTGCCGGTTGGCCCTTCGAATCGACGCGCGCGTTCCCACCGTGTACAAGTCGGTCGCGCCGGGTTTATCGGCATTCGCGTCGCGCTGCGCGACGATGACGATCTCCTTATCCTCGCTCGACAGAGCCGCCTCCACCGCGGCCACCGACCCGGGCCGTCCCACCGACAGCGGCATCAACAAACCTGGAAACAGCGCCGAGTTCTTCAGCGCCAGCAACGGCAAACTTTGTATTTTCGTCTCTTTCTTTGCTTCGGCCATATTAGCTCCCAGTTCTCAGTCGTCAGTTTTCAGTCGTCAGTCGTCGGACCCTCTTGGGAGCTGACAACTGATAACTGATAACTGACAACTGCATATCAGATGTTCACGCCTTCACCAACGTCTCAACTTCAAATGTCATCTCCCGATTCTTCTCGGCATTCTTTTCATCCACCACCACCTTCTGCCCGTCGTGGATCTCGCCCGCCACCAGCTTGCGCGCCAGGGGCGTCTCGATCTCCTTTTGAATCGCCCGTTTCAGCGGACGCGCGCCGAATGCCGGATCGTAGCCGATCCGGATCAAACGCTCCCGTGCCGCGTCGGTCAGCGTGATCGCGATGTGCCGCTCCGCTAACCGGGATTTCAACGATTCCAGTTGAATATCCACGATCTTCTTCAAATCCTCCTCGGTCAACCGATGGAAGACGATGATCTCGTCCACGCGATTCAAAAACTCCGGACGGAACAGCCGCGGCAGCTCGTCTTTAGGAGCGTTCGAGGTCATAATCACGATGGTGTTCTTGAAATCCACCGTGCGTCCTTGCCCGTCCGTCAGACGGCCGTCGTCCAGTACTTGGAGCAGCACGTGGAACACGTCGCTATGCGCCTTTTCGATTTCGTCCAGCAAGATCACCGAGTAAGGCTTTCGCCGGACGGCCTCGGTCAACTGCCCGCCCTCTTCATAGCCGACATATCCCGGCGGCGCGCCCACCAGTCTCGAGACCGTGTGTTTTTCCTGATACTCGGACATATCGATCCGGATGAGCGCCCGCTCATCGTCGAACAGGTAGGCGGCGAGCGCCCGCGCCAGCTCCGTTTTGCCCACGCCCGTCGGACCCATAAAGATGAAGCTGCCGATGGGCCGCTTGGGATCCTTCAATCCTCCGCGCGCGCGCATCACCGCGTCGGCCACCGCGTCCACGGCCTCGTCCTGACCCACCACGCGTTTGTGCAGTTCGTCGGAGAGGTGAATCAGCTTCTCCACTTCCCCTTCCATCAGCTTGGTGATGGGAATTCCGGTCCAGCGGCTCACCACTTGCGCGATATCTTCCTCGGTCACCTCTTCCTTTAATAAAACCGTCTCATGCGCTTCTTTTTCAAGCTGTTTTTCCAGGCCGGTCAGTTGACCATATTTGAGCTCCGCAGCTTTGTTCAAATCGTAAGCCCGCTCGGCTTGTTCAATCTCTTGTTTCACTTGCTCGATCTGCGCCCGCAGGTCGCGCTGCTTGCGGATGTTGGATTGATCCGCCTGCCACTGCGCTTTGAGCGACGCCGATTCGGTCTTCAGCTCGGCCAGCTCTTTCTCGATCTTGGCTAACCTCTCGCGCGAGGCCGCGTCGCTTTCTTTCTTCAAAGCTTCCCGCTCGATTTCCAGTTGCATTTGCCGGCGAAGAATTTCGTCCAATTCGGCCGGCATCGAATCGATCTCGGTCCGTAATTTGGCCGCCGCTTCATCCACCAGATCGATGGCCTTATCGGGCAGGAAGCGATCGGAGATGTAACGCTGGCTCAAGATCGCCGCAGCCACCAGCGCCGAATCCTTGATCCGCACGCCATGATGCACCTCATAGCGCTCTTTCAACCCACGCAGAATGGAAATCGTATCCTCCACGCTGGGCTGGTCCACCAGCACCGTCTGGAAGCGCCGCTCCAGCGCCGCGTCCTTTTCCACGTGCTTGCGGTACTCGTCCAGCGTCGTGGCGCCAATGCAATGCAGCTCTCCTCGAGCGAGCATCGGTTTCAGCAAATTGCCTGCGTCCATCGCGCCTTCCGCCTTGCCCGCCCCGACCACGGTGTGCAGCTCGTCGATGAACAGAATGATGCGCCCTTCCGACGTCTGCACTTCTTTCAGTACCGCTTTCAGCCGCTCCTCGAATTCGCCGCGATATTTCGCCCCCGCGATCAGCGCACCCATATCCAGCGCCACCACCCGCTTATCCTTCAATCCCTCCGGCACATCGCCGCGTACAATCCGCTGCGCCAGACCCTCCACAATCGCGGTTTTGCCCACGCCCGGTTCGCCGATGAGCACCGGATTGTTTTTCGTGCGCCGCGAAAGAACCTGCATAACCCGGCGAATCTCCTCGTCCCGCCCGATCACCGGATCAAGCTTGCCCTGCGCCGCCATCTGCGTTAAATCGCGGCCGTACTTTTCCAGAGCCTCGTACGTCGCTTCGGGATTCGGCGAGGTCACGCGCTGCGTTCCGCGAACTTCTTGTAGCGTTCGCATCAGCCGTTCCCGCGTGAGGCCAACGTCCTTGAAAACTTTCTCGTCGGTCGCGGCCAGCAGAACGTGCTCCACCGAAACGTACTCGTCCTTCAGCCGCTTGGCCTCGTCTTCGGCCTTGTTCAGAAGCTGTTGCAAGCGCGCGCTTATGTAGATCTGATCAATTCCCGCCGATGTTCCGGATACACGCGGCAATTTGCTCAACGCCTGCGTCAAATGGCGATGAACGTCCTCCAGCTTCACTCCCGCTTTCGCCAGAATCGATTGCGCCAGCCCGCCCTGCTGCTCCAGCAAGGCCGTAAGCAAATGCTCCACGTCCAACTGCTGCTGCCCGTTGCGGGATGCGAGCCCTTGGGCCGATCGCAGCCCCTCCTGAAGTTTTTCCGTGAAACGATTGAAATCCATAAGCGCCTAACCTTTAGGACAGCCTTTTCGGTTCTTTAGCGACATGCTGTACAATAATCTTAGCATATGATTGTCAATCTTGGGATGACCGAGACGTCTGAAAAGATTCTACCCAAATTGGTGACCCCGCTACCTGGCCCGAAAGCCAAGGCGATTATCGAGCGGGACCAGCAAGTCATCTCTCCTTCCTATACACGCGGATATCCACTTGTCGCAGTGCGCGGTGAAGGGGCCATCGTCGAGGACCCCGACGGCAACCGATTCCTGGATTTCGCCGCGGGAATCGCCGTCGTGGCCACCGGCCACTGCCATCCCAAGGTGGTGAAAGCGATCCGGGAGCAGGCAGGCCAGCTTATCCATATGTCCGGAACGGACTTCTACTACGAGAATATGGTGGAGTTGGCGGAGCGGCTCGCGGCGCTTGTTCCTGGGGGAGTTCCCCGCAAAGTTTTCTTTTGTAACTCCGGGACGGAAGCCGTCGAGGCGGCCATCAAGTTATGCCGCTATCATACTGGACGCAAACAATTTATCGCTTTCACCGGAGCCTTCCATGGCCGCACCATGGGGTCGCTGGCATTGACCGCAAGCAAAAGCATACAAAAGGAAGGATTTTTCCCGTTGATGCCGGGCGTCCATCATGTTCCTTACCCTGACGCCTACCGTTGCCCGGCGGGCAAAACGCCGGAATCATGGGCCGTGGAATGCGTGGATTACATTGAAAATGAGTTATTTAGAACGAACCTGGCGGCGGGAGAAGTAGCCGCTATCTTCGTCGAGCCGGTTCAAGGAGAGGGTGGCTACCTCGTCCCTCCACGAGGTTTTTTCGAGAGGCTTCGGAGATTGGCCGACGACTACGGCATACTTCTAGTTTTAGATGAGATTCAGAGCGGTATGGGACGAACGGGGAAAATGTTCGCATGTGAACATTTTGGCGTGGTTCCGGATGTAATAACGATTGCCAAAGGGATTGCCAGCGGCCTGCCTTTAGGGGCTATGATCGCCCGGGCCGAGCTGATGGACTGGCCCTCCGGCGCGCACGCCAGCACGTTCGCCGGGAATCCCGTTTCGGTCGCAGCCGCGCTGGCTACCCTAGATTTGCTCGAAAAGGGAGATCAGGTGGAAATGGGACTCGTGGCGAATGCCGCGCGGGTGGGCTTTCACATCTTGTCCAGATTGCGGGATCTTCCCAAGCGCTGCGCCATTGTCGGGGATGTGCGCGGGATTGGATTGATGATCGGGATTGAACTGGTCCGCGACCAGGCCACCAAGCAGCGCGCGCCGGAACTTCGCGACCGAGTTGTCCGCGAGTGCTTTGAACGGGGCTTGCTGGTGCTCGGCGCAGGGCCCAACTCCATCCGGCTTTGCCCACCGTTGATCGTCAACGAGGAGCAAGCCGATTTTGCCATCGACATCATCGAAGCTTGCCTGAAGGCAGTTGAGCCCAGCGCCCGCTAGCCTGGATTTCTTACGGCCACGTATTCGCGGCTACGGGTGGGGCAGGCCCTCGGCCTGCGGCGGCCTCCCAGGCCGCCTGCACCGGGCGGGCCGGGGGCCCGCCGCAGCGCAGGGCGCTGCCCCACGTTGCTCTCGAATACGTGGCCGGATTTGTGAAACGGAGTACTAAGTTAATCGCTAAAAGCTGACCGCTGAATGCTGACAGACTGCCGCCTAATACGGCGCCGTGTACAGATCCGGCATGCGGAACGTGCGGTATTCCAGGAAACCGAATTGGACTCCGTACACCGTCTGGCCTTCCGGATTGACTTCCAGGGATTGGGCAAAGAAATTCGCGCTTCCGGGAGGAACATTGAGAAAGCCGTTATCGAAGGAATAATTCCCGTTGGGAAGCAGTTGGGCCGAGCCCACGGCGTCGGAATATGCCCCCAGATCTGCGTCCAGAATCAACCGCGCTTCCCGCTTCTTTTCGTCGATACGAAGCGCTTGTCCGCGGCTGTGGCCGGAGGGTTCGGTTGTGGCTATGCGCGTGTTGCCGTCGTCGTAAACGGTTATGGTGATGCTGTCGGGCTCGAATTGAACGTCGTGCTGGCCCGAGAACCAGGGATAGGGATCGGACCGGCCCACGCGCGGATCGTCGTAGGAGATGGTGAAGTCGCCGCCCGCTCCCAATGTCCAGAGAATATTGCCGCTCCCCGTATCGCCGTAATCGATCTTGATCACCCAGTCCTGATTGCGCATCGAATACAGAATGTTTCCGTCGGGTGTGAGCGAGAGGCAATTGCCATGCAGCCAGTCGTTAGCTTTCTGAGCCAGATAAAACGGAGCGCAACTTAAAGTGGTGGGATAGGTGCAGATTTCTCTCAAAATGGCGGCCCGCGACGGATCCAGGTAATTGAAAGCATCCCAGGCCCAAAGCACCTGAAGATTGGGACCGAGAACCAGAATCATATCTCCGATGACATCCACCGGACCCGGGCCTTGCACGTCGGTCAGAATGCGCTCCGAGTCCGCCAGGACCAGATAATTCCCGTTCGGAAGCTTCCGCGCCTCGTGGTGAAATCCGTCGATGGCGTGGACACCCATTGCGGCGAGCTGCTGATTCACCCGTGCGGCGTTGGTCTCCGCCAGAGTATTGCCCGCCAAATCGAACTCCAGAAAAAATTGCTGCGATTGGTCCAGCGCCCCGTTCTCATAGACTCCCAGGAATGTGCCGCCGGTCTGAGGCCTCGTCAGATAGGAGATGTTTCCGGGGTAATACCACACGACGTTTCCCTGCAAATCGGTGGCGTAGGCGGTAAACGGGGGGCCACTGAAAGGGCTATGCAGCAAAATGCCATCCACGCTGGGGGCGGTCGTCGTGCTGAGGATCGAAACCGAAGGAATTGGCAGCGAGATCGCGGGCATGGGCAGCGTCATCGCCGGCCCTTTGGCTACCGATGTTCCGTCGTGAACCGTGTGCTGCACGGTATATTGCGCCTGCGGGCGCATGCCGGCCAGATAGAAATTCACGCTGAAGCCGGCGCAGGTTTGCGTAGGCGTCGATTGAACGTAGCCTTCCGGCGACGTAATTTGAACGCTCAACTGTTGACCATTGGGACACGGCGGCGCGCTATAAATGAACACCAGCGGATTGGCGGTCGGTGTGATGACAGGCACACCGCCGTTCACCAGCGAAGTCATGACCATCATGGCGGAGGTCGCCGCCGTTTGCGTGCCGTCGGCGCTCATCGCGGACACCTCGATTTCGTACGTACCCTCGCGTTGGATGGTAGTCCAACTCAGGAAGGAGTTTGGACCGTAATCGACAATGGTATGAAAATCGCCGCCCGCGAGGCGGGCGCGAAAGCGGAATGTCGGCGTTCCCCCATTCTGCCCTGAAGTGTTCTGCCCTGAAGTGTTCTGCCCTGAAGCGGCGGCGGTCCAAGTAATTACCGTGCCGAGCGGAACCGGTGACGGCTGCGAAGGAGTCAAGGTTACAGAAATCTGAGCGTGGAGAGCGGTGGAGTACAGAATCGCCGCGGCAGCCCATGAAGCGTTCATATAACCAGACAGACGGCGCAAAGGCAAGACGGTTTAGCTTCCGGGGCCACGTCCCGCCATCGCGTTGCCGATCCCGAATTGAAAATAAATATGTAACAACACCGCCGGGATACCAGAAGTTTCGCGGCTCTCATACCCTCCTCCCGTCTTTTTTCCCGGAAGGCGTTGCGCGCCATCTGGTATTTTGAAGACAACAAAGATTGAAACCGCTTCGCGGCAAGGCGCGTCGGAAAGGTAGCTATGAACGGCCTGAGCGAAGTGCTTGGATTTCCGGGCTTTGTAGGGGGCGGCTCCGCTTCGGAGAAACGTCCGTACGAGACCGGAAAGCCGCTCAGCGGGGAGCGCTCTCGGGCACGAACTCGCGTGGACCACAAGAATAGCGAAGAGGCAGCATTAGTCCGCCGGGTTCAGGCTCGCGACGAAATCGCGTTTCGCGAAGTGGTGGAGCGTTACCAGACCAAGGTCTTCTCCATCATTTTCGGAATTTTGCGGAATCACAACGACGCGGAGGACATCGCGCAGCAGGTCTTCGCCAAGGTCTATTTTTCGATCCGGAATTTCGATTTCCGGAGCTCGCTGCTGACCTGGATCTATAAGATCACGGTGAACGAGTGCTACGACTACCTGCGCAAGAAACGCGTGCGCAAGTTGGTATATGAGAGCGACTTCTCTGCCGAGGATTCGCAGCGGCTGGAGAGTTCCGAGCCGGCCGTGGATCCGCATCCGGCGGTGGACGATCAACTCGCCCAGCGGGAGCTGATCGTGAAGCTGCTTTCGAAACTGCCGGAAGGGGACCGCTATCTGATGCTGATGAAGGAAGTGGAGGGTCACTCGGTGGAAGAACTGGCCGCCATGACCGGCCTGAATGAGAATACAATCAAGGTGAAGCTTTTTCGGACCCGGCAGAAGCTGCTGAAAGCGGCTCAACGTTTACACCGGATCCAGGGACTGAAACCAGAAAACAGCGGGCAGTAGCGCACAGCGAATGCGTTGTGCGCGTTAAGAAGACAAGCGCACAGCGAATGCGTTGTGCGCGTTAAGAAGAACAAGCGCACAGCGAATGCGTTGTGCGCGAAAAGAAAAGACCCGCGACTTAAGTTTTAGATTTTGAGGGAAGGTTACCATGCATCGAAGGGTGCGGGATGATATTGAGTCGGTTCTCGCGGAGGCGCCGGGAGTTGGTGGATTTCGATCTGACGGATCTCGGGATCCGAAAGCGGCAAATCCTAAAGCGGAGACCTCGCTGCGCCATGTGGAGGAATGCCCCGAATGCGGCGCGGAAATCGCGGCCATGCGCGAGCAGGCCGCTTTGTTTCGCGCCTTGCGCACTCCGGGAGATGTAGAACCGCGCGCCGGTTTCTACGCTCGCGTGAGGGAGCGGATCGAAGCGCAAAGTCCGGCTTCCATTTGGAATCTGTTTTTCGATTCGGCCTTCGCGCGTCGCGTCGCGATGGCGTCCGCGGCGTTGGCTCTGCTTATCGGAATCTACCTGTTTTCGGCCGACCGGCTGGCCGATGGCACCATCGTGATCCAAAGCCAGCCGGACTGGGTGCTGACCGGCGGAATGCCCGATCCGGCAGAATCGCCCGACCGGGACGCGGTATTAGTGAATCTCGTCACGTATCGGGACCAGTGAGCCGATGACGGTGGCGGGCGGACAAGCGCCGTGGCGGGAACCACGGATTCTTTCAACTTTGTTTCTGGTGTTTCTGGCCGGGGCGGCCTCCGGCGCCCTCTCGATGCGTCTCGGCTTACATGATCGGCTCCTCGCCACCGCGGCCCCGAACAATCGTGAGCTGAACCGCGAAGTCGTGCTGCGGAGGTTCCAAAGCGAACTCGATCTCACCAACGACCAGTCGCAGAAGCTAGCCATGGTTCTCGACGATTGGGGCCAGTACTATCAAAGCTTGCAGGAACAGCTTGAGGACCTCCGCTCTACCGGCAAAAACCGCATTCTTGAGATTCTCAACCCCGATCAGCGCGACCGGTTCGAAAAGATGATGAAGGATCTCGCGCCTCAACTTGCCCAGCCCGCCCCCAATCAAGCCCCGAATCAAGCAAAGTAGCGCTTCCGCTGTTGTCACACCGGACGCGGATGCTGCCGATTCGTATCTCATTGCGTCCAGCGCGACCCTCGCCGAGCAGGCCGCCGTCGAGCTAGCCCGGCGCGGATTTCCCGTGCGGCCCTCGCGCATCGGTACGCTCGAGCAGTTCCTCGGTTCCTGGTGCACCGGCTGGGGGATTCCACCGGTTGCGTCGCGGCCGCTGCTGCACATTCTGATCGCGCAGGCGCTAGAAAGGTCGGAATCTTCACGCCTTTCGGCCTTGCGAGAATCTCGCCAACTTCACGCGGCCCTGGCCGGTTTGCTGGAAGAGATTCTTCCAGAAGCATCCGCTCCACATGATCTTGCGAATGTGTTCCAGCGGGTGAGGCGGGACCTCGCGGCGCGCGGCGTTGCGCTGCGCCACACGCGCCTGCGTTCGGCGGCCGCGCGTATCCGCGAAGGAGCGGGTCCGCTTCCCGCGCGGGTGATTTTCGAAGGTTTTCTTACGCCGCAGCCTGGGGAGCAGGAACTGGTCGAGGCGCTTCGCACGCGCACAGCAGTCATTGTTCGACCTCCCGAGATTTCGTACTCGGCTCCTCGCCGCGTCCTATTTTCCGCCGCCACACCCGAGCGCGAGGCGGAGGAAATCGCCCGCCGCATTCTGGATTACGCCGCGCAAGGGCATCCTTTCCGCGACATGGCCATCGTGTTGCGATCGCGCGATCCCTACTCGGGAATCGTCGAGACGGCGCTCGGGCGTTTCGGCATCCCGTTTCGATCCTATTTTGCCGACCCTCTCGCCTCCCACCCCGCCATTGGCTTTCTTTCGCGCATCGTCCAATCCCTGCTCGACGGCTGGGATCACGCGAAGCTGCTTTCGGCGCTGCGCATGCCGGTTTCGGGCGTCAGCGCGACTCCCTCCGGCGATCGCTTCGACTTCGCCCTTCGCGAACATCTGCCGGGGCGCGGGTTGGGCTCTTTGGATACGCTGCCCGAGAGGCCCGCGTTGCTCGAAAGACTGGTCCCACCCGAGGACTGGCGCACCGCGGAGAACGAACCTCGGGCGTGGGCCGAACGGCTGAAGACGCTCACAAAGCTGCTGCCGCTTACCGCCGTTGCTGTATCTCACGACGAAGTTTTCGCGGTGCGCTCCACCGCCGCCGCCGTTCGCGGCTTCCAAGCCGCGCTGGACCGAATCGCGGCCTTTCTTCCGTCTCTACCGATTTCTCTCGCGCAATTTTGGCCGCACGTGGAAACAGCTCTGGCCCTTGAGGTTCTGCACGGCCAGGATCGGCGAAGCGAGGTGGTCCGTATCGCCGATGTATTTGAGGCGCGCCAATGGAATCCGCCGATCGTCTTCATCTGCGGGTTACTCGAAAGAATTTTCCCGCTGTATCATCGCGAAGATCCCCTGGTTGGCGATGTGCTGCGCGCGCGCTGGGGGCTTTCCACGGCCGCCCAGCGGCAACAGGAAGAGCGAACTTTGTTTGAATTGGCGGTAACCCGCGCCTCCGAAGAGGCGGTGCTGAGCTATCCAAGGCTGGATGAAAAGGGCGGCGAGACCATTCCATCGGTGTTCCTGGAAGATTCCGGTAGAGCAGGCTTTCGAGAAGTTGGGTTGGGCAAGATGGTGGCACAGGCTTTAGCCTGTGAAGCTGAAGCTTGCTCCACCCAGAGCGCCATCCAAGACCCCGCGCTCACCAGCCGCCTTGCCAGACAACACCGCAAACTTTCCCCCACCGCTATCGAGAGCTTCCTTCAATGCCCGTTTCAATTCTTCGCCCGCCGCACGCTGGACCTGCGTCCGCGACCTAAGGCTCCGCAAGACCGGCTAGACGCTCTCGCCCAGGGGAATATCATGCACCGCGCTTTAGCAGAGTGGGTTCGTTTCCCATTGCTGGGCGCGCAGGCGCTTCAGCGCGTCTTCGAGGAGGAATGCGCCCGTTTGCGCATCCCGCCCGGCTATCGAACCGAGGCCGTTCGTCTGGAGCTGCTGCGAAATTTCGAGGCCCTTCTCCGGGACCCTCACATCCCTCCCGGTTCCCTCACGACGGTCGAGCAAGAGTTCCGTTTTCGCTTGACCCCCGCGCTGACCATCCGCGGCCGCATGGACCGGTTGGATACAGCTCCCTCCGGCCAGGCACTGGTGATCGATTACAAATACAGCGCGGGAAACAAGATCCGCGAGCGCGTCGAGGAAAGCGAGGCCGGCAATCTGGTGCAGGCAGGATTGTACATGCTGGCCGCCGAGCGCGCGCTGGGCCGCGAACCAGCCGGAATGCTGTATTGCGGAGTGAAGAAGCAAGTCGCCTGGGGCGGCTGGCACCTGGATATTCCAGGAATCGAGCGACTGGGCGAATCGCGCACCCGCGCTGCGTTGCGGGAATTGATGGACGACGCCGCGGGCCGTGCGGCTGAGGTGTATGAAGAGATCGCCTCCGGGAACGTCGCCGTCCGGCCGCTGGATCCGGACAAATGCGGTTGGTGCGATTATCGCGACGCCTGCCGCGTCGAGTTGCAGAGCCGCGACCGCAGGGAGCGGTAACCGGTGCGTGATTGTGGGGCGGCCAATCCTGGCCGCAGCCGCCTTTAGGCGGCTTCTGCGGATGCGCCCAGAACGCTGACCTGCAGCTTGGCACTAGCTTGACTTCGGGTCTCGACTAATGGTACATTTCGTACCATGACAGTCCGTACTCGTGTTCGCGCTCCCTTGACCCCACTGGAGAGAGATGTCATGCGTGCCGTTTGGGACAAAGGGCCTTGTCCGGTAGAGACGGTTCATCAAGTGGTCTCGCGCAAGCGCGACCTTAAGGAGACAAGCGTCCGCACCATTCTTCGGCGCCTGGAGCAAAAGGGCTACCTAAAGCACCAGGAACAAGGGCGCGCTTACGTGTATCGGGCGGTCGAACCCGCACGGAGCCTCGCCGCGCGTGCCGTGCGTCAGATCGTCGACAGCTTTTGCAAAGGCTCGGTGGAGGAACTGGTCAGCGGGATGGTGGAAGCGAGGGTACTGAGCAAGGACGAATTGGAGCGACTGGAACAATACGTCCGCGACCGCCGCAAAGGAGGCAAGTGATGCAAACTCTTTTGATCGCGGACAAGCTACAGCTTGTCCTACAGGAATGCACGCTACGATCCGCGCTGATCGCTGCCGCCGCCGGGTTAGTGTTATGGGGTTTGCGAATCAAAATGGCCGCTGCGCGGCACGCCATTTGGACAGGCGTGACCCTCGCGATGCTTTTGCTTCCCGCATTCGCGATGTGGGGACCAAAAGCTTCTCTGCCCGTTTTGCCTCGCATAGCGGCATCAGCGCCAGCGGTTATTCTTCCCGCCAACGATCACGCCGTCGCCCCGCTTCCCTACCCCCGAATTCCCCAGCAGCCCTTCCCGAACAGCCGCACCAACCTTTGGGCGCTGGGTATTCCGGGCTTGTATCTTGCGGGCGTGTTCGTGTTTGTACTCCGGCTGGGGATAGGCGCGCGGCGCGCGAAGGCACTGGTTCGGGGAACGATCTCCTGCGCCGCGCCGGTAACCCTCGGATGGCTGCACCCATAAGGTGATTCTCCCGCCCGATTGGCCGCAGTGGCCGCAAGCGCGGCTGGATGCGGTGCTGGCGCATGAGCGCGAACACGCGGGCCGCCGCGATCCTCTCTGGCAATTGCTCGCGCTGGTCAATCGCGCGTTGTTCTGGTTTCATCCGCTGGCGTGGTGGCTGGAGCGGAAACTTTCGGAATTGGCGGAGGAGGCTTGCGACGCCGCCGTGCTAGTTCGCGGCTTCGATGCCGGCAATTATTCAGAATGCTTGGTGGATTTGGCGCGATCGGTACAGCGATCGGGCAGGAGGATCGGCGCGCTCTCGGCGACAATGCCGGGAATCGGACTCGAGCATCGGATTCGGACGATGCTTAGCGGCGCGATTGCGCAACGTGTTTCCCGTGTGCGCATGGTGTGCGCCGTGGGTCTTTGCGTTTCCGCGGTCGCCGTCTTCTCCGCGGGAACGCTGGTGCGGGCGCAGGACGCCACTAAAGGCCACGTCGAATTCGAAGTCGCTTCCATAAGGCCGGCCAACCAGGACGGCGGAGGCGTCTCCAAGAGCAAGGACGGCGGAGGCGGCGGTCGCGGCCCCGGCATTCCGATCGCCATCGGCCACGGAAGATTCAACTACTCGGACACCCTGCGCGGCCTGATCATGCAGGCCTATCATGTCACCGCTTGCCCTCCAAGGGCAGACACCTGCCCGTTGATTTCGGGCGGACCCTCCTGGATCAACAAGGACTACTTCGATATTCAGGCTAAGACCCCGGAGGGTACTCCCGACTACACGTTCTTTCAACTCATGCAAGGCAAGGCCCCGGAAATTCAGCTTATGCTTCAAGCTTTACTGGTAGATCGATTCAATCTGAAATTCCATCGCGAAAAAAAGCAGATGCCGGTCTATGCGCTGTCTGTTGGGAAAAAAGGGCCAAAATTGAAGAAGTCCGGGGAGGTCGAGAAAGCCCAACTTCCCAGCGGCCTCGTCATCGAGAGCCGTGGGCTCGCCTTCGTGCCAGTTCTTCACCCCAACGGCGACCGAACCATCCGCTTAAGTGCGAAGAATTCGTCTATGCAGGACGTGGCCGACGCTCTCGCAATGTTTATCTTTACTCGACCTGTGATTAACCGAACTGGGATCGACGGCGAGTTCGACTTCACGGTGGAATACTCCGCGGAAGGCGATCAGCCGGCTGCGGACCTCGCCGGTCCCGAGCTGTTCACGGCACTCCAGGAGCAAGCCGGTCTCAAACTGGAAGCGACCCGGGCAGTGGTGGACGTACTCGTCATCGATCACGCGGAAAAACCGTCGGAAAACTGAAGGAGACGAGTCATGGAGAGTATCTTCATTGAATGCGCCGTGCGATCCTCGCTGATCGCGGCCGCCGCCGGGTTGGTGTTATGGGTAATGCGAGTCAAGATGGCCGCCGCGCGGCACGCCATTTGGACAGGCGTGACCCTCGCGATGCTTTTGCTTCCCGCATTCGCGACGTGGGGACCAAAAGCTCATCTCGCCGTTTTGCCTCACGCCGCGGTGTCCGCGCCGGTGGTTATTCTTCCTCCCAGCGATCACGCCGTCGCCGCGCTTCCCTTCCCCCGAACTCCCCAGCAGCCCTTCCTGAACAGCCGCGCCAAGGGTTGGGAGCTGATCATTCCGGCTCTGTATCTTGCCGGCCTATTCGTGTTTCTACTTCGGCTGGGAATCGGCGCGTCGCGCGCGAGGGCTCTGGTTCGGGGAACGATCTCCTGCGCTGCGCCGGTAACCCTCGGATGGATCCGCCCAATAGTGATTCTGCCGCCCGATTCGCCCCAGTGGCCGCAAGCGCGGCTGGATGCAGCGCTGGCGCATGAGCGCGAACACGCGCGCCGCCGCGATCCTCTCTGGCAACTCATCGGGTTAGTGAATCGCGCGTTGTTCTGGTTTCATCCGCTGGCGTGGTGGTTGGAGCGGAAGCTTTCGGAATTGGCGGAAGAGGCTTGCGACGCCGCTGTGCTGGCTCGCGGCTTCGATGCCGGCAATTACTCAGAATGCTTGCTGGATCTGGCGCGATCGGTACAGCGATCGGGCGGGAGGATCGGCGCGCTTTCGGCGACAATGCCGGGGATCGGACTCGAGCATCGGATTCGGACGATGCTTAGCGGCGCGATTGCGCAACGTGTTTCACGTGCGCGCATGATGTGCGCCGTGGGTCTTTGCGTTTCGGCCGTCGCCCTCTTTTCCGCGGGAACGCTGGTGCGGGCGCAGGACTCGGCCAAGGGCGGTGCCGAATTCGAAGTCGCTTCCATAAGACCGGCCGATCCGAACGGCGGAGGCGCCTTCAAGAGCGAGAAAGGCCAGGGCGGCGGGGCTCCTTTCGACCTCGAGCACAGAACGTTCACGGCCAGCACAACGTTGTATGCCCTCATCAGATTTGCCTATGACATTAGAAGCTGTCGCCCATTCCAAGGCGACTGCCCCCGAATCTCCGGCGGACCGGACTGGATCAAGAAGGACCGGTTCAATATCCGCGCGAAGATGCCCGACGATTCTCCGGATTACACCACGGTGCAATTCGTGAATGGCCAAGCTCCGCGCCTCGTACTTATGCTTCAGGCGCTGTTAGCAGATCGATTCAACCTGAAGATTCATCGTGAAACGCGCCAGCTTCCTATCTATGCCCTGACCGTAGCAGGCAAGCGATTAAAGCTCAAGCAAGCGAAGGACGGAGAGCCGGAGCTTGGGCCCGTTTTCCGTCCCATCGAGCATCCCAACGGCGAAACCACGCTTCAGATGACGGTACAAAATCAATCTTTGCAGGAAGTAGCCAACGTTTTCTCGATGTTCCTGGATCGTCCCGTGGTAGATCGAACCGGCCTTAAAGGCAAGTTCGATTTCAAGATGGAGTTCGACCAGAACCCGGATGTCCCGGCTCTGGCTCTACCGGGAGCCGAACTGGGCGGCCCCGCGCTGTTCACCGCCTTCCAGGAGCAAGCCGGTCTCAAGCTGCAGCCGACAAAAGGCCCGGTCGAAGTTTTAGTCATTGACCACGCGGAAAAACCCTCCGAGAACTGACGTCGCTTTGCGTTGCCGCGAGGATGATGACGCGATGCATCCGTTGCTTCGCTGTACTAATAGTCCCCAGAGATCTTTCGTTCCGCGAGATTTCGGAGGGTGGACTTTAGGCCACTAAAGATAAGTTATGTTAATAACAAAGTAAATTAACATTTTCTAGATTAATCTACGACCCCAAGGAACCTTTCATCTGTTTTCATCTGCCTTCATTTCTCCAAATTTTCGCCATCAATTGATCGCGGCCCATTGAAACTGTTCCACGCGGAATCACAAGCTGAAGCCTTGCTGAAGCCCTGTCCTACCGCAATTTGTGGTATTCTCAAGAAAGTTCTGGTAGAGGAGCGAGGGCCATCAGTAGCCCGGCGCGGTTCCGTCAAGTTCGGGACGTCGGATAAAAGGGGCTTCCTCGCCGAAATCGGAACGCGGACTTGAACGCGCTTCCGGTTGGGGGGAAAGGTTAAGACCTTCCCACTGTCATTCGGTTTCGAGTGGAATCGGATGGAGCGCTATCGGGAAGCCGTCTTCTCCCCATCCCCAGGCGGCTCATTCCCCAGCCGCGCTTCTCCCCGACGATATGGATTTGTTCGAGCTTACCCGCGCGCTCATCGACATCGATTCGGTCACTCCGAATGAAGAAGCGGTGGGATTGTATCTGCTCGACCGGCTCTCGGGGATCACCGCGCGCACGCGGGGCCAATTGGAGCGTATGGATGTGGAGCCGCACCGCTTCAACGTGCTCGCCACGTGGGACCAACCCGTGGTCACGTTTTCCACCCACATCGATACGGTGCCGCCGTTTTTCCCCTCGCGCGAGGACGAGGAGTGGATTTGGGGCCGCGGCGCGTGCGACACCAAAGGCATTATCGCCACGATGATCCGCGCCGTCGAGGATCTCCTGGCGGAGGGCCGGCGCGGCCTGGCGCTGCTGTTCGTGGTGGGGGAAGAGCGCAACAGCGCAGGCGCATATCGCGCGGCAACGGAAAATCGCGGCAGCAGCTATCTGGTGAACGGCGAGCCAACCGAAGGCAAGCTGGCGGTCGGATCGAAGGGCGCGCTGCGCTACGAAATCGCTGCGTGCGGGCGACTGGCGCATTCCGCTTATCCCGAATTGGGCGAATCGGCGATTGAAAAATTATTGGACGCCTTAGAGCGCGTGCGCCGCATCCGCCTGCCCCACGATCCCCTGCTCGGCCAGAGCACGTTGAATATCGGAACCATTCAGGGGGGCCAGGCGCCGAACGTCATCCCCGATCACGCCTCGGCCGAGCTTTTCATCCGCCTGGTGGACTCCGGCGATTCGACGCGCGAAGAGATCGCTGCGGCCGTCGAGGGCCTAGCGGAAGCACGTGAGATTTTGTGTCTGCCCGCGTTCCATTTGGGCTCGCTCGAGGGCTTCGAAACCACGGTGGTCTCTTTCACCACCGATATTCCCGCGTTCGGAAGCGCCTGGGGCAAGCCGTTTTTGCTGGGGCCGGGGACAATTCATCTGGCGCACACGGCCGAAGAGCGCGTGCGCAAATCCGAGCTCTTGGAAGCCGTGGAAATGTACAAAAAGATAGCGAGGCAATTATTGCAATGAATCAAGACCGAATCCCTGTGGGAATTCTAGGCGCTACCGGAATGGTAGGCCAGGAATTTGTAAGTTTTCTGCGCGGCCATCCGTGGTTCGATCTCACCTGGCTGGGCGCGAGCGATCGCTCGGCGGGCAAGCCTTATCGCGAAGCTACTCAGTGGCGATTGGGCGGCGAGACTCCGTCGTATGTGAGCGATATTGTGGTTTCGGAGTCGAAGCCGGACCCCAAGTCAAACCACGTCCCGAAGCTGATGTTTTCCGCGATGGACGCCTCCGTCGCCACGGAAATCGAGCGGGCCTTTGCATCGGCCGGCCACATTGTGGTCTCCAACTCCCGGAACCATCGCATGGACGCCGATGTTCCGCTTCTGGTTCCGGAAGTCAATCCGGAACACTTGAGTGCGATCGACGAGCAGCAGCGGCGGCGCGGTTGGAAGGGGCAGATCGTGACGAATCCGAACTGCTCCACGATAGTGCTGGCGATGGCGCTCGCGCCATTGAAGCCGTTCGGAATTCAGCGAGTGGTCGTCAGCACGATGCAAGCGCTTTCCGGCGCGGGCTATCCGGGCGTCGCTTCGATGGATATCAACGCGAATGTGATCCCCTTCATCGGCGGCGAAGAAGAAAAGATGCAGCGGGAAACGCAGAAAATCCTGGGCGACTTCGACGGAACTTCGATTGTGCCGCTGGCGGCGAAAGTCAGCGCGCACTGCAATCGAGTTCCGGTGGTGGACGGCCATACCATCACCGTTTCAGTGGAGTTGGAAAAGAAGCCTTCCGAGAACGAGATCTTGGGCGCCTGGCGCGGCTGGCGCGGACTCCCGCAGCGAAAAGGTTTGCCGAGTGCGCCGCCTTGCCCGGTGATTTACATGCCTCAAGACGATCGCCCGCAGCCGCGCCGCGACGTGGAGCGTGAAAATGGCATGGCCGTGTTTGTGGGCCGCTTGCGTCCTTGTCCCGTTCTGGATTACAAATTTGTGGCGCTGGGCCACAACACGGTGCGCGGCGCGGCGGGCGCGGCCGTGCTGAATGCGGAGTTGATGAAATCGGAGGGGTGGCTCGATCGATGACTCGATCGATGACTCGATCAATACTTGTCATGAAGTTCGGCGGCTCCTCCGTCGAATCGGCGGAAGCGATTCAGCGCGTCGCCGGAATCGTTCGGGAGCGGCTGGAACAAAAACCGGTGGTAGTGGTTTCAGCGATGGGCAAGACCACCAACCGGTTGCTTCAGATCGCCGAAACGGCGGCGCGGGGCGAGGATGCGGCGCTGCCTTTGCTGGGGGATCTGCGCCAGTTCCATCGACGTGAGGCTGCGCGGCTGGGCGCGGAAGACGGCTTGGATTCCCTATTTCAGGAACTCGGGCGGCTGGTTAAGGCGCTGATCGCGATGCGTGAGCTGACGCCGCGCCTCACCGACGCGATTTCCGCGTACGGAGAGCGACTTTCCAGCATGATCGTCGCGGGCGCGTTCCGCCGATTGAACGTTCCGGCAGCGCATCACGACGCGCGCCGATCCATCCGCACCGACGCGCGCCACACTCAGGCTGCGCCCCTCCTTGCGCCGACCTACCAATTGCTCGAGCAGAATCTGCGACCCATGATCGATGGGGGAATGGTTCCGGTGATGGGCGGCTTCATCGCCTCGACCGAGGACGGCGTCACCACGACTCTGGGCCGCGGCGGCTCCGACTACACCGCCTCCATCGTAGGAGCGGGCATCGGAGCCCGGGAGATCCAGATCTGGACGGATGTCGATGGGATGCTCACCGCCGATCCGACGGTGATCTCCGCGGTTCAACGCGTCGAGACGTGCTCGTTCGCGGAAGCCGCCGAACTGGCGTATTTTGGCGCTAAGGTTCTGCACCCGGCCACCGTGCTTCCGGCGATTGAAAAAAACATTCCGGTGCGGATCTTGAATTCGCGTCGGCCCGAGGTGGAAGGCACGCTGATCGTTTCCGATGCGCCGCCCGGCGCAAGCCCCATTCGCTCTATCGCCTGCAAGCGTAATATCACGCTCGTCCACATCGTCTCCTCCCGGATGCTCATGGCGCATGGATTTCTACGGCGCATCTTCGAAGTGTTCGACCGCTTTGAAACGCCCGTGGACATGCTGGCGACCTCGGAAGTCAGTGTGTCCCTGACGGTGGATAACGCGTGCTGGCTGGACGCGATTCGGAAGGAACTGGAAACGTTCGCCGAGGTTTCCGTGGAACAGGATCAGGCGATCGTGTGTTTGGTCGGCGAAAACATCCGTCAGTGCCCGGAAACGGCAGCGCGTGTTTTTCGATCTCTGAACGGGGCGAAGCCGCGCATGGTTTCGCAGGGAGCTTCGCAGTTGAATCTGGGATTGGTAGTGGCGGCGGCGGACCTGCCATCCGCGGTAGAATCGCTCCACCGGGAATTCTTTGGGTAATGCCCAAAAATGCAGAAAAAGCTCGCCATCGTCGGCTATGGAAAGATGGGGAAGCTCATCGAGCAGCTTGCGCCCGAATACGGTTTCGCAGTGCAGGCGCGCATCGATCTGAACGACGATCTGTCTAGCGCGGCGGGCGCGGATGTGGCCGTGGAATTCACCGCGCCTGGCGCGGTAGCCAAAAACGTGGAGTTGCTGGCGGGCTTGTACGTACCGGTGGTGGTGGGGACGACAGGCTGGTTCGATCAGATGGACACAGTGCGCGAGGCGGTGGAGAAATATCGCGGCGCGATGGTCTGGAGCCCGAATTTCTCAATTGGGGTGAACGTCTTTGTCCGCGTCGTCCGAGAAGCCGCGCGGCTGCTCGAAAATGAGCCGCAATATGGCGCCTGGGCGTGGGAGATTCATCATTCGACCAAGAAAGACGCGCCTTCGGGAACGCTGCTCAAACTGGTGGAAGAGATGAAGAACGCGGGCTATTCACGGCCCATTGATCGCGGCTCGAATCGGGCGGGCGCGCATCCGGGCACGCATGAGATCGGATTCGATTCGGCGGCCGATACCATCACTCTGCGCCATGCCGCACGCAGCCGCGAAGGATTCGCGCGCGGCGCGTTGAAGGCTGCCCAATGGCTGCCCGGCAAGCGCGGCGTGTTCCGGTTCGAGGAGATTTTGTTTCCAACGAGGTGACCTATATGTTTACGGGATGCGGGACGGCGTTAATTACTCCTTTTCGGAAGGATCTATCGCTCGACGAAGGTGCGCTTCGAAGATTAATTCACCGCCAGATCGATGGCGGCGTCGATTTTCTGGCTCCTTGCGGCACCACCGGCGAAAGCCCGACGCTGACGCGAGCCGAGCATTTGCGCGTGGTCGAAATTGCGCTTGAAGAGGCCAAGGGAAAGACTCCAGTGGTCGCGGGCGCGGGCGGTTACAACACCGCCGAAGTGATCGAGCTCGCCAAAGAGCTGCAGCAGATGGGCGTCGACGGCATCCTCTCGGTGACGCCATATTACAACAAGCCGACCCAGGAAGGCTTGTACCAGCACTTCAAGGCCATCGCGACCGCGGTTCCGGTCCCGATCGTCGTCTATAGCGTTCAGGGGCGCACCGGATCGAATGTCGAGCCGGCGACCATGAAAAGACTCGCGGAAATCGACAACATCGTCGCGATCAAGGAGGCCAGCGGCAATATCGGCCAGATGGCGCAGATGACGCATCAACTTCCCGAGCGCATCGATATTTTAAGCGGCGACGACGCGATCGCGATCCCGTTGATCGCTCTGGGCGGCCGCGGCGTGATTTCCGTGATTTCGAATGAGGTTCCGGCGGAAATGGCGCGGCTGGCGCGGCTGGCCGTCTCCGGCGATTTCGCCGGAGCCCGCGCGCTGCAGAAACGCTGGCTGCCGTTGATGGAAGTGAATTTCGTCGAATCCAACCCGATTCCGGTGAAGGCCGCGATGGCGATGATGGGACTCATCGAACCGGCGTGGCGGCTGCCGTTATGTCCGCCGTCGGAGACGAGCCGGGCGAAGATCGAAGCGGTGCTGAAAGCGTGTGGGTTGCTGGCGGGCTCTCGGAGCACGCATGCGGACTGAAGACGCCCCTGGTAGAGCAGGCTTTAGCCTGGGGGTGCCCTCTGGGCCGAGGCTTCAGCCTCCGTCTGAATCCCTCCAAACGGAAATTGAAAAACTCTTCGATGAAAGACCCGCCGCTTACGGCGAAGACCACTTTTGGTTATTCGGACGCTTCAAACAAGCGTTGAACGACGGCAAGGTACGGTCCGCCGAACCCGACCCCGCCGCGCACACCGGCTGGCGAGTGAATGCCTGGGTGAAAAAGGGCATTTTGCTCGGATTCCGCATGGGGGTGGTAGTGGATATGTCGCCGGATCCGGCGCGCCTTCCGATGCTCGACAAATCCACTTGGCCGGTGAAGCGCATCGGCCCCGAGGACGGCGTGCGCGTCGTTCCTGGAGGCTCCAGTATTCGCGACGGTTGCTATATCGGCAAAGGCGTAGTGTGCATGCCTCCGATGTTCATCAACGCGGGAAGCTGGGTCGGCGATGGAACCATTATCGATTCGCACGCGCTGGTGGGAAGCTGCGCGCAAATCGGAAGCAATTGCCATATCTCCGCGGCGGCGCAGATTGGCGGCGTGTTGGAGCCGGTGGGCGCGATGCCAGTGATTATCGAAGACGAAGCCGTGGTCGGCGGCAATTGCGGAGTCTATGAGGGAACCGTGGTCAAGCGCCGGGCGGTACTGGCGAGCGGGACGATCCTGACGCGTTCGACGCCGGTTTACGACGTGGTGCGCGGCGCCGTTTATAAAGCTACGGATGACGATCCGCTGGTCATTCCTGAAGGCGCTGTGGTCGTAGCGGGCTCCCGCGCGATTACGCACGGCGCGGGCAAGGATTGGGGAATCTCGCTGTATACCCCGGTGATCGTGAAATACCGCGACAGCAAGACGGACGCGCGGGTGCAGTTGGAAGACTTGCTGAGGTGAGCGCTAGGTGTATCCGGATAGCCGTCAACTTTCGGGGCTGGTTATCCGGGTCGTCCCGGCGCCTCCGTCGTCGCTGACTACAAGCTTAAATGGTTGCGCCCAGTTGGCCGACGATCACGCGGCGCCCGCGGAAATCCGTTGTACGGCCAAGCGGGGCACGAGCCGCTCCCGTAAAGGGGCAAAAGCCGGATGGACGCCCGTCTTTCTACCAACGCCGCTCAGCCATTTGCAACACACCCTTCGAGGCACTAGGCCTGAGCACCAAACGGCAGTGAGAACCGCTTACGCGTGGAGCTTGCGGCGGAACCCGAGCGCCAGTCCAGCTAGCCTAGCGGCGATAGACTGTTCCTGGACGAAATCGGCGACATGCCGCGGGCGTTGCAGGCGACGGCTGCGTCGGGAAGATATTCCGCCACTGGTTGTGTACTTTGTCCTTCAGTACTCAGAGCGGATGTCGAAACAGATCTCGCAAATCTCGCATCAAGCAATAGACGATCTGGTGGGCTACGCGTGGCCAGGCAAAGTTCGGGAGCTGCAGAATCTGAGTCAAGCGGGCGAATACGTGGTGGTCGAAATAGAAGATACAGGGCCCGGAATTCCGAACGAACTTCGTGAACGGATTTCCGCCCATTCGTAACCGCCGGCAAAGCGAACGGATTGGGGACCGGGCTTCTCTCTCCCGCCAGGCCGTATTGGGATTACGGTGGTGACCTCTGGATTGAAACTGCACCTGGCGCACGATTCGTTCTGCGCTCCCCGCTCGATCGAGTCCAAGAGTTGTGGAGATGAGTTGCATCTTCTCATCAAGGTGAATCGAAAATGGCGTATTCGCAAGCCGCCAGCGTAAATTCACCGGATTACGCAGGAAAGGAGTATTGATGACCCCGTATCACAAAATCAAACGAACAGCAACGCTGGCTGCCGGAACGGCACTGTTGCTCAATCTGCTATCGACGCAGCTGGCTGGCCAGACTACTACGCCGAACAGCCTGGACTGGCCGTCTTATGGCAACGACTTGGGAGCTATGCGCTTCGTCAATGTCGACCAAATCAACCGCTCCAACGTCGCATCGTTGCAGCCCGTATGGATCCTCCACACGAACGTCATGAACGCCAATACCTCGTTCGAAAGTCAACCGATCATCATCGGTGGCGTTATGTACGTGACTTCGCCGCACGACCACGTGTTTGCGTTGGATGCCACGACCGGCGCCATCAAGTGGACTTTCAACCCGACGATTCCACCACTTTCCGAGCTTGCCATCTGCTGCGGGCAGGACAACCGGGGAGTTGCGGTGGGGAACGGGAAGGTGTTCGTGGGGCAACTCGACGCCACACTGGTCGCTTTGGACGCCGGAACCGGCGCCGTTGTATGGAAGGTCACCGTAGACCGGTACCAGGATAGATGGACGGAAACTATGGCGCCGCTGTTTATGAACGGGATGGTCATCATCGGGGCCTCCGGCGGCGAGTATCAGAGGCGTGGTCATGTTCGCGCCTACGATGCCAACACTGGCGCATTGATTTGGGAGTTCAACACCACAGCCGGGCCGGGCGAGTTCGGAAACGAGACCTGGGCGGTTAATTCCTGGAAGATAGGAGGCGCGACCGTCTGGACCACTCCGGCCGCGGACGCTCAACTCGGGCTGATCTATATCACGACGTCAAACGCGGCGCCGGACCTAAACGGATCGCAGCGTGCCGGGATGAACCTGTTCGCATCGTCGGTCGTGGCGCTCGATGCCACCACCGGGCAGCGGCGCTGGCATTTTCAGGAAGTTCACCACGACCTTTGGGATTATGATTCGACCCACCCGGTACACCTGTTCACCCTGGAGCGCAACGGCCAACAGATTCCAGCGCTCGCTCACGCTAATAAGGCCGGCTTTTACTATATCCTCGACAGGCGGGACGGCACCCCGCTCTTCGATGTCAACGAGACGCCAGTGCCACTCGAACCAGCATGGCAAAATCCGTGGCCCACACAACCAATTCCTGCAATCGATCCGCTGATCCCGCAGACTGTCGCATCGCCGCCGGCCGGTGTTCTGAACGGTCCCATTTTTACTGTGCCGCAGGAACAGCCTACGCTGATCCAGCCTTCGGAGGAAAGCGGTCCCGAGTGGCCTCCCAGCGCCTACAGTCCGCGGACCGGTTTCTCCTACCTGCAAGCCGGAGGATATTCGCCATCGATGTACGCCGCCATTCCCCCGGTTGTGAACAGCTTCGGATCGACTGCGGCCGGCGCTCCCCCAGGCACCGACACTTATGGCCTGTTCGTCGCAATGGACACGACAACCGGAAAGATAGCCTGGAGCAACAAGCTGCCGCAAAAAATGTATTCCGGTATCGTCGTCGCAGGCGACCTGGTTTTCTTTGGCGAAGGCAATGGCCAGTTCCATGCCGTGGATGCCCAGACGGGAAGTGTGCTGTGGACGTTCAGCAGCAATCTGCCGAACGTCGGCGGCGCCAACGGGGCTCCCGCGGTCTACGTAGTCAATGGACAAGAGTACGTGGTCATGGATTTCGGCGGCAACGCCGACGCCGGTTTTACGAAGGGCGACGCGCTCATTGCGTTTGCTCTTCCACAGAGCGGCCAGACGCAGCCCATGATAGTGCAGGCTAATCCGGTACAGGTGGATACCGGCGCCCTTCCCGCCTCGGCAATGCAAGCGCCGGCTGCTACTGCACCGCCGGATGCGCGCGTGGTGCAACTCGTAGCTCACGATTTCGCTTTTGAGCCTCGGCCCTTCACTGCATTGGCCGGAGAGAAAATCGCGGTTCAAATCGTGAATACCGGAGCGCAGGGATCGGGTTTCACGATCACGCTGCCCACGGGACGCATCGGGTTAAATGGGGCGATCCCGGCGAATCAAAGCGGCTACTTCGTCTTCACCGCTCCCACCCAGCCGGGAGTGTATGAATTCTTCGGTTCAGCCCGGTTCTTCGGCATGACGGGAGAGATGCGGGTTGGGCCGGCATGCCCCACATCCGCCGCACCCTGCCTCAGCGTGACGGGAATTACGGGCTCGGCGACAGTGAGGTCCACAGGCCTGGCGCCGGGCCAATTGGTTACCCTGTTTGGCAGTGGAATCGGCCCGGATACCGGCGCCTCGTTCCCGTTCTCTCCTGGAATGGCTCCGGAATCGGGCACCTTGTTCCCGTTCTTTCCGCCGGTGCCCACCAGTCTCGGAAACACTCAAGTGTTCTTCAATGGAGTTGCTGCTCCCCTGTTGTTCGCCCAGGCCAACCAGGTAAATGCGATCGTGCCCTTCGAGGTGTTAGGGCAGGGGGATACCGCCGATGTACAAATCTCGCACAGCGGACAGATGACCCAGACGGTAACGGTGTCGGTCGTGAAAAAGCAGCCCGGTATCTTCACCATCGGGGAAACGGGAAGCGGACAAGCCATCGTTCAAAACGCGGACGGATCGCTCAACTCTCCATCCAACCCGGCGGCCAAGGGCTCCACGATCAGCATTTTGGCCACCGGCGCCGGGCAGACCACTCCGACTCTGCCGGACGGAACCATTGCCCCCGACGATTCCAGCCAGCCGCGCTTACGGATCACCGTACTGATTGGAGGCATCGGTGGCGAGGCAGTCAGCGCACGGGTGCCACTCGGGTTCGTCGCCGGATTAATTCAGGTCGACGTGCGCATACCTGCGGGTGCGCCATCCGGCCCGCAGGTGTCGTTAGATACTAGTGTAGTGTCCAATAAATAACTGGACTATTGATGCGGCTTTGCTGCATACTGTTGGTTGTGTCCCGCAAAGCTGTTTCGCTCAAATTAAGAGAATCCGACAAGCGGCAGGTGGCCCAGTGGGAGGGGGCGTTCGGC
>DATDGT010000383.1:0-40692 GCA_036521975.1 Bryobacteraceae bacterium | reverse complement strand
ATCCCACCGGTCTCAAACCGAACCGCCGACTCATCTCATCGCTCGCTCTCAAACCCGGCAAGATATTGCCGCGGTGGAACTACACCATTGCACCCAATCTGTGAGAATCTGTGGAAGTTAATTTTGCGTGGACCCTAAGTTCGGGGGCTTGGCCGGGGTGTTCGCTCCTGTCCGATAAAATTTTTGCAGGGGCCGAGACCAATTCTGGGGTGACGACCAGGCGTTTCGATCTGCGCCTGACTTTGCAGCGCGCACGACCCAATGCCTACAGGCCCAAAAAACGACGTTGCTAAACTTACCGTCCTTGAAAACAGGGTGTTGCGCATGAATTATTGTGAAAAGGCGTTGTCCGAGGCTTTTGGCGTGGTGGACAAGAAGAGAGTTGGGTTCCAACGTCGGAGGAGATTCTGTCGTGCGATTCGTCATCACATTTGTCCATGGAACGAGGGTACTCTTCCCAGGTCGTGCGGAATGGATAGCGAAGGGCTCTTCGTTTCGACGACAGCTCGAAAGTGCGCTCCAACCCCACGGATGCGACATCCACGAATTCTTGTGGTCCGGGTCGAACAGCATGCGCGCGCGAGAGAGAGGGCCGCCCGGGACCTAGGCGAGATGCTACACATGCTGATTGCTAACGCACCCACCGCGCGCCATTTCGTGCTCGCTCACAGCCACGGGGGCACAGTTGCACTGCACGCGATTCTAGGGACGGAGTTGGAGAACGACATCGACGGCGTCGTTTGCATGGCGACGCCATTCTTGCACGTTCATCGGAACTCGAATGATGACTTCGGTAAGACTTTGGGAATCCTACTCGGGTGGGCGATGCCTGTTTGCGCAGTTGTAGGCTTCGCCGTCTGGGCCTTGACATGGCCTTTTTTCAGAGCCCACGATTTTGTCGCTGCCACTGGGCGGGCGGTGCTTCTGTCGTCTGCTCTGGTGTCCATCGGATTCATCTTTCGGGCTTTAACTAGGGCGACGGCAAAGAGGCTTTTCTGGGCGGCAGACAGAATGTGTGAATGGAACGCTTGGCCGCCACAAGGGTCGCCCCGAAAAAAGGTTTTAGTTCTTAGAAGTGACGCTGACGAGGCTTCGGGCGTTCTGGCTGCCATGCACTTTGCGACTTGGTTGGTCCGAAAAGCTGCGTGGATTGCATCCCTGCCTGGCTCCTTGAGCATGCGGGCTCTTGAGTGGGTCGATCTGTCTCGTGAGTGGGTAAAAGGGCTTTTGCGGGGCGGACCAGGCGGATCGCAGGACATTGAGGACTTTGTTGGGAGTAGCCCCCTCTTAATCTTTTTAGCGTATCTATTTTCTTGTGGTCTGTTCCTCCTTGACATGTCGCTCGCTGTGCTGCTGGTATTGGCTATAATCTTTTCGTGGGCAGTGAAACCACTCATGGCGCTAGTCGCGCTGCCATTTGTCTTAGCTGCGGCGACGTCTTCGTTGGTGTTTGGGCGTGACGTACCACCGGTTTCGCCCTTGTTGGACATCAGTGCCGAATGGACGCCACCGGGAAGTTGGATGGTCTTTCTCCTGTCTAGCGGAGGTGACCGGAAAGGACTCCGGCACAGTGTATACGACGATCCGCGGGCAACACGACACATCGCAGAATGGATGTGCGATCTAGAGCGTAACGGTCCGACGTAGCGCAGCCCGACGGGCAATTTGGACCTGTTAGTCTGTGCCTCATTGTCATCATCGGTAGCATTTTGCCTAACGGGGACATCGCGACGATTGAGGACCATTGGCCCGGCGGGTATAACGATCCTGATCCAGCTCCGAGCCCCGCGCAGGAGCGAGTCACTCGTGTCGCAGAAAAATCCTGCCGCTCCTACTCCGAAGGCGTTAGTGATTTAGCCCGCTGCGTCTTGGATGTTTCGAGGGTCGCACTCGAAGTCCGTTTGGAGGATCTGGCGGCCAGAATTGGGCCAGAATGGTCAATATTGATTTTTCGGTAACAGCCCTTCCGTCCAATAACCCGGATCGCTCTCCCACTTTGGATGTCCGTTATCACTTAAGTGGACAGCGCTGGGACTAGCCGCCGGTGAATTGGTTCAGCGCCTCAGGATTCTAATTGCTCCATTCGAGGTCGACAAATCCAATAGCGGCCCGCCGGAGCCGATCGAGCCTTCGAGTGAATGCCTGGATAACAAGCCATGCGCGGTCACATCGAAGTCCGAAGAAATCGCGCCGTTGGACGTGCGGGCATGAACGGATGCGCCCGCTCCGGCCAGCAGCCGCAGCGTGATCGCCCCATTTGAGGTTCCGGCCCGCACTTTGCGAACCATGCCGAAGGTCAGCTCCACCGCACCGCTGGAGGTTTGAACCGTCGTTGGGCCGCCCAAGTCCGTCAGGGCCACTTAAGCCGTTCGAGGTCTCCGCATCTAGGACTCCCGTGATCGCTCTATGGCACCTTGAGCACTCAAAGCGCAACCAACCTCTCCACCGCAACTCTCGTCCCGTCCCGGCGGACTGCGCCTGCCACATAGCGAGCACGCGCAGCCACCTTAGGTCGCAGGCTCTGCGCGAGAGCGCTGGCCAGAGAATCCGTGGTGGGCGCGCCGGCGGCGTGCGCCGTACCGATGCCCAACGTGTGGACTCGCTGCGCCCAGTAGTGCTGGTCGTACCGATTCGGGATCAAGACCTGCGGCGCGCCGGCGAGCGCGGCTGCGGTCGTCGTTCCCGCGCCGCCGTGGTGCACGACGGCAGCAACGCGCGGGAGCAGCGCGTGCAAGTTAACCTCACCGATCGAGAGGCAGTCTGGTTCGTTCTCCACAAGTGAGTCGTCGAACCACCCTCGCGATACGATGACCCGGCGGCCGAGCGCGCGAGCGGCTTCGAGCATCACCGGACCCGCCGCTTCAGGCACGCGCGTACTGCCGAAGCCGAAGTAAATCGGCGGATCGCCGCTCTCTAGAAACGTCTCCAAGTCGCGGGATAGCGGACGCCCGTCCGGCAGGATCCACGCGCCGGTCTGAAAAACGCGGCCATCTGTGGGCTCGGGCCACGGCCCAAGCGTCGCATCCGCCGCGAGCCACGGCTGGTCCGTCATCATGTGACTTCGTACGTCGCTGATTTCGGCCAGTCCCAGCGATGCCCGGCGCGCGTTCACCGCGGCGCCGAAGAGATCGTTGAACCGTGCCGCATCCTGCGCCCAAAGCTCACTATTGTCGTTCGTCGCGGGCGGAGCCTGTCCCGGTAAGGGCGGCAACGGCGGCGGCGCATGGTGCGGCGACGGCAGCACCACTGGCGCATAGGCGGCGAAGACGTAAGGAACCCCCCTCTTCTCCGCCACCGATCGCGCTGCCACCTGCAGCGCGGTGGCTGCGACGATCACGTCGCAGTCTTGCGCGGCAGAAGCCAACGTCTCGAACTGTGTCGCGACCGTCGCTTCCGCCATCTGAGCCCGCTGCTCAGCCGTCAGCAGCTTCTGCGGCTGTGTGGCGGCCGGACGGGACGCAGCGAACCTGCGCACCTCCGGACCGATGGGTGTCACTGGGATACCGAGGCTCTCAATCCACTCGCGAAAGTCGGGCGGCACACAGACCCTGACTTCATGGCCGAGCGCCTTCAAGTGCGACGCGAGCGCCACAAGAGGTTGGACATCACCACGCGATCCGATTGTCGAAAACAGTACGCGCATCAGAACTTTGGAAAAACTCGCGCACAACGGACTCGCCGGGCGCGGCTAAATCCGCCGAATTTCTCATTCTTTACGCGCACAACGCATTCGCTGTGCGCTTGCGTTTGGCGCCGCGCCCGGCGGCCTGTGCGCTCTCCAGCGATTGTACGAGAAATCCGGGCCGCAAACCAGTGGAAAAAACGCTTCGATGTAACTTCGATTTGCTTTGTTTTCAGCTCGTTAGACTTTACGCAAGAGATCTCGGTATCCTGAAATCAGGTGGCTACCACAGCGTGAATCCCGATACCACCGTCTGACGTCCCTCACATTTCTCAGCGCTTCAAGATTCTGATCGATCCATTCGAGGTCGACAAATCCAGTAGCGGGCCGCCGGAGCCGATCGAGCCTTCGAGCGAATGCCTGGATAAAAAGCCATGTGCGGTCACGTCGAAGTCCGAAGAAATCGAACTGTTGGATGTACGGGCATGAACGGATGCGCCCGCTCCGGCCGGCAGCCGCAGGGTGATGCCTCCATTCGAGGTTCCGGCGCGTACTTCGCGAACACTGTCGAAGCTCAGCTCTACCGCGCCGTTGGAGGTGTGAACCGTCGCTGAACCGCCCAAATCGGTGAGGGCGATTTGGCCGTTCGAAGTCTCCGCATCCAGCGCTCCCGTGATTCCAGAGCCGTGAATACGGCCGTTAGATGTGTGCAGGCGTACCGAACCGTCGATGGAATCCACGCTGATTGGGCCGTTGGAGCTGACGATTCGCTCGAGCTCGGCGCGCCGGGGAACGCGAATCGAGTAGCGGACGCCGGCATTGCCCCAGTGGTCGCTTGGAGGAATGGTGCGGACGCTTACCGAATTCGGCCTATTCGTGACCTCGATGCGGAGTTCCCTCAGCCGTTCCGGCCGATTGGCGTATTTCGTTCCGCTGATATCGACGGTATTTTGATCCCAACCGGAAATATCGATGGGGCCGTTTTGGTTTTCCACTTCGATTCTTCCGCCGGCGTTCAGCGGATAGCTGTAGTGAAAATCCTCCTGGACGCGGTTCCACGCGCCGTCGAGAACCTCGTCGCAGCCTGCCAGAAAAACGGACGCCGCGGTCACGCCGAGAAAGCCCAGCCGCATACATAGCCTCCTACGGATGAACTACCGGAGAAGTTCCCGAAAGTTACGGTGGTAGGGACACCGCCATCGTCCTACTTTGCGACCGACGCTCCGCCGATCCTCAGAGCGATGGAATGGTGCGGAAGTTCATCGGTTATCGCCAAAGCGCACGCAGGTACTTGGGGTTGGTGCTTAGGTCCTTCGGTAGACCCTTGGCACACCCAATGAGGCCCGCGCGCCTGGCGAGGTCGTAGGCTGAAGCGTGAGGCGGCTGCGCCACGAGATATCTTTCAAGCGCTTCTCGTACGATCGCCGATTCGCTCCTTTGCTCCTGCGCAACCCTGCGGCGCAGTTGATCCATTAGTCCGGGCTCGATTCGGACGGCGATGCGCCGTGCTGCCATATTCGAATTCACGATAGCAGACTGTCCGACATTCGATCCCTCTATCAGACAGTCGCTGCTGGCGAGCGGACTTGCCGCACCTCCATTGCGAGCTAAGTACTCCGTTTCAAAAATCCAGCTGCGTATTCCAGAGCAATGTGGGGCAGCGCCCTGCGCTGCGGCGGGCCCTCGGCCTAGCCCTCGGCCCGCCCGGTGCAGGCGGCCTGGGAGGCCGCCGCAGGCCGAGGGCCTGCCCCACCGGAGGCCGCAAATGCGTGGCCGTACATCTAGGGATCGATGCGCAAGCTGAGGGTTGTCCTATTCGACTGTAACCTTGGCGCGAAGATTGGCGACGCCGGCGGTGAATCGCTCGTCGGTTACGGTAACCGCGACGGCGTCTTCCAGCCAGTCGTGCGCCGTGCCGTCGGGATCGTGCGAAGCGAGCGTCACAGTGTAAGGCCGGGGGCATAGTTCGCAGCGGAAGGAGAACGTGACCTGGCGGATCTCGCCCGCGGCGCAAGGACCGATTTTCACGCACTCGAGCTCCGTGTTGGTTCCGTAAACCTCGAAACCGATCTGCGTGCGTATCATCAGACCGAAAACCGGGTCGGCCACCGTTTCGCGAAAGCGAATTGCGGCGCGGACGGCCGCCTGTTCGCCGCCCTTCCAGATGCTGGTGGGCTTGCCATCGGCGCCGAAGGTCTCGATGGAGACAACCTCCGCGCGGCCGTCGCCCCGGCGAGAGGACGGAGCGAGCGGCGATGGTTGTGTTTCGCCCCATCCTCGCACTTTCTCCGCCACGTGCTTTCGATATTTCGTCAGCGTCTCCTTGGGATCGCCGCGCGCCGCAAGCTTGCCCCCATCCAGCCACCAGACTTCATCGCAGATCGATTCGAGCAAACCAAGCTCGTGCGAGGCGATCAGGATGGTCGCGCCGGAGCGGCGCCGGCGCTCCAGCTCGGTCAGGGTCCGCGCCCGCTTTACGGCATCTTGCATCGCAAAGGTATGATCCAGCGCGACGACGCCCGGCTGGCCCTCGCCCAGCTTCAGCAGTTCTCCGGCGCCGCAACCTTCCTCGCCCACGAGACCGATGATCGCGCCGTCGGGCGCCGTGGCTTCGAGATCGGCGGTGCGAAACTCAACGGCCATCCGCGTCCCAGCATCGATTCCGATCGATCGTATTGGCGGCGAGCGAAACGCCGGGTCCGGCCTGGATACAGCGGTTCGCCATTCCGTGGCCCGAAATGAGATTACCGCGAATCGTGTTGGCGCGCGTTTCCTCCAGCCGCGCTACGCCGCGTCCCAGATAAATGCCGGTCTCCAGCATCTCCGGCTCATCTTGCTTGTAGATGCAGCCGAATCGCGCCGCGCTCTCATTGCATCCGGCGAGATTCAGATTCAGGAATCGATTCCCTTCCACCCGATGTCCGGCGCCCATCAAGAACAATCCACCGAATTTCACCCCGTCGATGGTGTTTCCGGTAATCTCCACGTTCTGTGCGCGGGAATTCGGATCAGTATCGTTCATCACGATTCCGAAATGCCCAAAGGGGTAGTCTTCCGCGCGCTTGCGGTTCACGCATCGATTTTCGCGGACCTGGCCGTCGTGAAAGCCGTCGAGATCGATGCATTTGCCGTCCACTTCCTCAAATTGATTGCCGGCGTATACGCTCGAATCGACGTTTCCGGAAGTGTCAATTGCCACTGGAGTTCCGCCGTTTTCCACATCCACTACTTGTACCGGATCGCCTATGTCCGATCCCCGATTGTCTTCCACGCGCACCCGGCTTGCATGGCCCACTTGAATCGCGTCCCGGCCGATGTTGTAGAACACATTGTGGGCGAACAACCCGTCATGCAAACGCGGCGACGTGAACAAGGAGTGCGTCCACAACGCGTTGCCCGCGATGCGAATAAACGAGCTATTGCGAACCTCGAAATTCGAGGATCCCTCCTCGATCAATATGCCGCCGCTGAGATTATTGCGGCCCAGCTTGTTGAGCGATCCGGAGTCCTCGATCGCAACTTGGGAAACGATTGCGTTCGAAGAGCGGCTCACGAGAATCGGAAAACCGGCCACATGGACAAAAAACACGATCGAGATTTCCAGGCCTTGCACACGATCGAAGAGCAGTCCGTTATTCGGATACCAGATGCGGAACGCGTTTTCCGGAGGGGCCATGGGCAAGGGCTTGGCCAATCCGGAGGGATCGCCCTCGATTTTGAAATCGTGGAATCGGATTCGGCGCGCGCCTTCCGCGGCCAGAATCGCGCGTCCGTGAAATCGCGGGCTGGCCTTCAGCGTCGTCCCCGAGCCGGAGATCTCCAGGTCGTGGGCGCCGGCTGCCAGGTCGAGCTCGGAAGAAATTTCGATGGTCCCCGGGGGCAGGCGAATCGTTCCCGTTTTTTGGCTTGCCAGCATCCGCCGGATGCGGCTTTCCCCCGAGGAGGACGATGTGCAGGCGGTGAGGAACGCCAGCGAAAGCAGGACGACGGCTAGTGCACCCACTCCGCGATCCAGTCCAAGACCTGCCGGTACCACAACAGACTATTCTGCGGCTTTAAGACCCAATGCCCCTCGTCCGGGAACACGATCAGCTTGGACGGTACTTTCTGCATCTGCAGCGCGGTGAATAACTGCAAGCCTTGATCCAGCGGCACGCGATAATCCTCTTCTCCATGAATCACTAACGTGGGGGTCTTAAACTCCTTCACGAAGTTGCTGGGCGACCATCGCTCGTACATTTCCGGATTGTCCCAAGGCATCCCCTTGAACTCCCACATCGGAAACCACAGCTCCTCGGTGGAAGCCGCCTCGCTGCGAGCATCGAACACGCCGTCGTGCGAAACGAACGCCTTGAAGCGCGTGGTGTGGCCCAGCATCCAGTCGATCATATATCCGCCGTAGGAGGCGCCTGCAGCAGCCATGCGGTTGGGATCGACATATTTCAACCCAGCCACGGAATCCACTACAGCCATGATGTCGTCGAAGGGTTTTCCGCCCCAATCGCCGTTTATTTCATCGATGAACCGTTGTCCATAACCTGTTGATCCACGAGGATTTGGCATCACTACGAGGTAGCCGGCCCCTGCAAAAACCTGCGCGTTCCACCGATAGGTCCACGATTCACCCCAGGCGCCTTGCGGTCCGCCGTGGATGAGAAAGACCACGGGATAAGTTCGCGATGCGTCGAAACCAGGCGGCTTCACGAGGAACGCGTGGATGCGCGTATGATCATCGGGACTTTCCGCCCACATCTCTTCGAGCGGCGCGAGCGCATAGCTGGAAAGCAGCGTGTCGTTCAAGTGAGTGAGCGGCACGCCCGTGCCTCCCGAAGAGGTCGCGCGAAAAATCTCGGTGGGCCGCGATCCGCTCTGTTCGGTGTAGATCATGGTGCGGCCGTCGGATGTGAACTGCACGTCGTCGAGACTCGAAGGCCCCGTTACGATATTGCGCGACCCTCCCCCGGTCACCGGGATCATCTGCAAGCCTTCCCGCCCGCGATCCTCCATGGTGAAAAAAATACGGCTGGAATCGGGTGACCAGGTGATGCTTCCCACCCAACGGTCCAGCGCTTCGGTGAGATTGGTCACGCGTCCCGTGGCGCGCTCGAGAATCGCCAGCATCCAGCGATCGCTTTCATACCCGGGACGACCTTGCGAGCGGAACGCCAGATACTTCCCATCGGGCGAATACAAGGGAGTCTCATCGCCGCCGCGGCCGGTGGTCATCTTTTTTGGCTCGCCGCCATCTAGCGGCACGGTGTAAATGTCCGCGTTGGTGCTGACGGCGGGCTCGGGATCAGAGTTCATCGAGAACGCCAACTCCGTGGAATCCGGCGAGACGGCGTAATCGTCCTGGCCGCCGAGCGAAAATGGCGGAGCCTCGCGCGGGCCGGGCGTCAGGTCCCGCAATCCGGTTCCGTCCGCGCCGGCCACGAGGATATGCTGGCGCCGCGCCGTTTCCCATTCGTTCCAATGACGATAGAGCAGCGACGTGTAAATGCGGGCTTTGGACTTGCTTCGCGCTTCATCGTCGAGCTTGCGCTGGTTGCAGGCATCATCGGCGCTGCATTCGGGAAAAACGTTCGACAGGAAAACCAAACGCCGGCCATCCGGCGTCACCAACAATCCGCTCGCTTCAGTGGAAAGATGCGTGATTTGACGTGCGTGCGATCCATCGGCGTCCATCACCCAAATCTGCGATGACGCGCCTCCAGGCGCGTCTGTACGGGATGCCGCGCCCGCAGGCGCGGCTGTGCTAGATGACCCGCCTCCAGGTGATCCGCTGCGATTAGAGATGAAATAAATCTGACGCGAATCGGGCGACCAGCGCGGGCGCTCGTTTTGCGTCCCCTCCTGCGCGATTGCGCGCGGCGTGCCGCCGTCGATGGACATGACGTAGATTTGTTGCGGCTTGGTGTTTTTCTCCACGTCGGGCGTTTGAACGGTGAAAGCGACCATCCGCCCATTGGGGGAAAGCGCGGGCTCGCTGATGCGCGCGATCCTCATCATCCCGGAGGCGTCGAACGGCAGCTTCTGGGCAGGCAACGCAGATACACCGCACAAAAGGATGCAAAGAGCGCGCATGACTACTATCTTAGAACGGCGATTAGGACAAACTTGGTTCTCAATTGCCCGGATCTTTATTTTTTCTTCACGCGCTGTCTATGACTTCTTCATCCTCCTCGGCATAGCTTTGAAGAGGGAGTGCGCGAGCTCGCGCACTGGAGACAGAACATTTATGCGACTGCGATCAATCAGAGGGGTGGTGCTAACGGCAACGATGCTGGCGATCCCCTTTTTCGGGTTTGCGGCCGGCCAATCCAGAATCCGGCCGGTCGAAAGCTACACCGGCGAAGGCGTCACGAAGGCCGTGCAGCAAGGCAAAGGCTCCGGGACGATGCGAAACCTGGCGTTTTCACAAGGCAACGCCTACCGTGTGGAGACGGCGCAGGACACAGGGGCCTTGAAAGACGCCGCGCGCGCCGCGCATCCGGACGACAGCGCCGTGCGCAAGTAACTCGGGCCGTGGGGCGGGCAATCTTGCCTGCAGCCGGCGTTCCCGCCGGCTCCTGAAGCTGCAGATTCGTACTGGCCGCCCTAAAAGGCGGCTGCGGGCAAGATTGCCCGCCCCACCGGTAACTAGGGGTTCTTGCGGTCCAGATCCAGCATCGCGCGCGCGATGCTGTTGACGGCACGTTCTTCGCTGCCACGGCTAGCTTGCCCGCGTGGGAGAGATGCGAGGTCCAGGTGAACCAGCTCGTGGACGATGGTCAACTCCATGTCGTCGAGCATCTCGCGAAACGGAAGCCGGTATTCGGACGGATCCAGCACCCAAATCACGGCGCTCTTGGCGGGTTTATCCCAGCGTATGCCACCCATGGTTTTGGGCGGCAGATCGGCGCGATGGGCCATAAGCACGGAAATTCGCCAGTCCTCTAACCCTAGACGCTGCCGCCAACGAACGACCTTCGCGTCGAGAAATTCTTGCGCGGCTTGATTTTGGGAAGCGATCTGCGGCGACTCTTGCGGCCCAGCGGGGGGCGGGACTGCCTGAGCCAACGCCGGGACAATGCAAGCGGCCCACAAGCAACCAATTCTCACAGCCGCGCCGCCGGTCATAACCGCACGCATGATTCGAGTATACGGATTAGGAGCTCCTGGCGACTATCGAAAGGCGTGATAGCAATCATAAGAGATTCTTTAGGGCGATTGACGATTCAGCCGCTAAGTAATTAGTTATCTTGTGGATAGCGTCACTACTAAAAGTCGCCTATCAGCCTCGGCTTGCCCGATGAAACGCGATCGACAGAAAAGCGTCTTCTGAAAGGTGCTTGTCACAAAGTGGCTGCTGGCGTTGGCCGGAGGTGGTCTCGTCTTTGCCCAACTTTCGCGGGCTCAAGCCCCGGCCTGGAGCGTTCCGCCCGGCGGTGAAGATCCCGTTTCCGGATCTCCATCTCCCCTGAAAGCTATGACCGTCGAGCAAAAGCTTCGCTATGACGCCCGGCACTTCTTCGACGTCGATAACATCGTTTTCGCGGGAATGGGCGCTGGACTGGATCAATTGCGGGACCGCCCAGGCGAATGGGGCCAAGGGTGGGACGCCTATGGCGTGCGGTATGCATCGCACTTGGGGCAATACTCTATTCAGCGCAGTATCATGTTCCCGGTTCAGGCGATCGATCACGAGGACGCCCGCTTTATCCGGTCGAAGAGACACAGCTTGGGCGGCCGTTTCGGAGACGCGGTCCTCCACACCGTCTGGCGGCATAACGATAGCGGCGGGATGATGCCCGCCTACAGCGAATTTCTCGGCGATTACGGCGCCGCCGCTGTTTCGCGTCTATGGTGGCCGCAGCGCTACCACAATGCCTCTGCGGTTTTCGTCGCCGGCTCGGATACCGTTCTGATCGACGCCGGCATCAACGTGCTGCATGAATTCGCGCCCGATGTGAAGCGGTGGCTGCATTTGAGCCGCCTTCCCGCCAGCGTCACCGATCATACCCTCGGAAGATAGCTCAGCGCGCTTGCAGCCGTTCAGTGCGCGCATCGGCCACGGACTTCTGTAAGACGGCGAGCGCCTTCCGTGCCTCGGGTGTGGGCGTGTAGCCGGACTGTTTGACAATGCGATTCATCGCCTTCACTGCCTCTTCCAAAAGGCCCGCCTGGAATTGGCGAAAAGCGGGGTCGTTGCAAGTGCCGAAAGTTCCGCCTTGAGAGTAGCAGAGGTAACCGGCCTCAAAGCCCGCTTGGTACATTGTCGCCTTGACGTCAGCCTCGAAAACTGCATCAGGCGCGGGTCCACTCTCGGATCGGCGTTGCGTTCCTTTGAAGGCGTCAAGCACCTGGGACTGTTGAGTGGATTTGGCATCGTCGGATCTGGCGGCGCTAGCGATACTCCGGTCCCCTAGCACGAAATGAACGATCCAACCTCTTTGGCCCGCTTGCCGCTCGATTGCGATCTCGCCGAAGCGGCCGGTATTCCACAGGCTCCTCAAGTCGCGTTGCAGTACGTTTTCGTTGTAAGGGTCCCCGGGCTTGGTGAAAATCAGAGCGCGTAAAGTATCTTGCGAAACGCGGCGGGAACCGCGGAAGTCGATCGCTTCGACGATATTCTCGGGCGGCCGCTCCGCCGATAGGGTTTGAACCTGCGGATTCGGAGAAGGCAGGGGAGCCGCGGCGGCAACCGGCGCGGGTGAAACCGTCATGAGCGGCACTCCCGGTTCCGCTCGTCCGCCAACCTGGGCGGTGCTGTTAGATATAACGCCATCGATCGGCGAGAGGATGTGATTGAACGGGCTGTCGCTGCCGGAGTCGATATCCACCAGGGGCTGCCCCTGGCGAACGGTCTGACCATTCTGGACACGGACCGAGGAGATCGTGCCGCTCACTCGGGGCGCTACGAGGACAATGGTTGCGCCCGTTTCACGGGAACGCCGAAACCCGGAATCGGCGGTGGGCGCGGGAGCGGGCGCCGTAGCGGCTTCTGGACTCGCGGCTGGCGCGGGCGTAGGCGCGTCAGGAAAAGACCCGGTGGCCTTTGGCGCCACAGCCGGAGGAGGTGCGGAAGCCTGGAGAGTGCGGAATTGCTCGGTGGCTTGTGCGGCGGGCCCGCGCGGACCCGGTCCGCGGCCTCCTGGCCCGGGCGGCGGCTGGACGGGAGCCGTGTTTTTCTCGTTTGGATCGCTGCTCATGCGATAGTCGCCGGTTCCCGAGGGATCGACAAACTCGATATTGACGTTGTTGCCGATGCCTTGGATGTAGCGGTACAGCCACTTGTCAAACGGATAAACCGTGACGATTCCACCTCCCTGGTCCAGAGGCCGCTCGTAGGCGCCGCCCGTCGGATGTTCCTCCCGCTCATCCGGAGGGCCGTATTTGATGTAAATCATCCCGCGATCGGTCTTCCAACCCGGTACTGAGTTGCTGGCAAAGTTCTCGTTCGCATACGCGATACGGCGGTAGTGCTCTTCTAGGAATTCGTTCTCGGGCGTGCCGGGAGTGGGATCGCGGCGTTGCCAGAACTGCTCGATAAAATGCTGGCGCTCCTCGTCCGTGCCCAGAGCCCGAAACGCCGTTCGCTCTTCCGGGCTGATGATATAGACGACCTCTTCATTCAGCCATTTCTCGTACGGCGTCTGTCGCCGCGTATCGGCTTGCCCGTTGGGCTGTGGATTCGACGGGGCTTGCGCAAGCAGCAGCGGAGCGGGATTTTCCGCGCGCGGCGGCTTGACCCATGGCTTCACTACGCCAGGAGACGGCGGCTGCGTCGCGCCGATCGCCACGGCGATGGAAATCGTCAGCGCGCCTGCCAGAAGCGCCGGCGCGACCGCCCCGCGGGGAGATTCCGGCCTTCCCAATAAGCGTTGAATGCGATGCATGAGTTTTCCTCCATTCACGGCCAACGCGGGCATTCTCGCCGCGTTCCTGTTCTGTAACAAGCTTTGTTCCAAAGCTGCGAGCGCGGCGGCAAATCCGCGCGCGTCGCCCCGCTCCGCCACCACGTCGTCGCAGCAGTTCTCGCGCTCGGAACGAATTTTCGCGGATACCCACCATACGGCGGGATGATAGAACAGCGCGTCTTCCGCGAGGGACTGGATGAAATTCACCAGATAATCCCAGCGGCGGACGTGCGCCAGCTCGTGTAGCAGGAAATATTCCACCTGCTCGGGTGGAAAGCCGCTTAGCAGACCCGCTGGAAAAAGAACCACGGGACGCAGCCATCCGACCACCACCGGAACCTCAGTAAGGCACGATTCCAAAAGCGCCACCGGACGGGACAGCCGGATGGTTTCGGCAAGCTCGACGATCTTGCGCTGCCAGTAGTCCGATGGTGCACATATGCCGGTATGGCGCAAGCGCTGCGCCGCAAGCCAGCTCGCCAGGCTTCGCGCTCCGAACAGGGCCACGCCGGTCATCCACAAGGGCACCAGCCAGCGGAGCCTATCGCCGTGGTTTGCGGGCGCGGGCGCCGAAGGGAACGCCGGAGGCGGCGCCATCTGCAGACGCACCGGGTGGACCGGCACGGGAGCGGAGGTTTGCGGCCACGATCTCGCGATCGTCAGGCCGAACGCGGCGAGCATCGCCAGCATCGCGGCGCACGCCGCGGCGTAGCGGAATCGCGCCGAGCGCGGCCGGAAGACTTCCAACAACAGCGCGAGCGCCAAAGCAATCAGCGCGCCTTCCCAAATGAAATGCAGCAGCGCGCGGGTTATAGCCGCGGAGCCGGAGGAGTAGAGGACTACGGCGGTCATGACTTACCCTCCTCGTATTCATCGAGCATCCGGCGAATTTCGGCCAACTCCTGTTTCGAAGCCCGCCGCGAGGAAAGAACCCCGAGGATCAGGTTCTTCGCCGAACCGTCGAAAGCGCGCTGGATCAGGTCGCCGGCGAGCTGCCGCTGCGTCCATTCCGGCGGACGGCTGGGCTGGTAAATATGAGAGCGCTGCGTCTCGTCCCGGCGTACCAGCCCCTTTTCGGCCATGATCTGGAGCATCTTGAGGACTGTGGTGTACTGTGTCGGCTTCCGCCGCGCAATGACTTCGTGAACGTCCCTTACGGTAGAGGGCCCGCGACTCCACAGAACGGTGAGAATTTCCAGCTCGGCGTCGGTGGGACGGGGCGGATCAGGTTCCTTCCTGGTCATATACGAAAATATTACTACGAAGAATATCGTTTGTCAAGAGACGAAAGCGAGGCAGAGCGTGGCAGGGCGGGGCGGCCTCCAGGTCGGGTGGGCTTCAGCTCTGCCGGGGGACACTCATTGCGAGCTCCCCGCGTTGCCGATCATGTGCCGTGAATCTTTCTCGTCTTCCTGGCAGATGGATTCCATCAGCTCGAAGCCGGGTCGCCAACGGATCGTGTTGCTGGTGCTCCACGGGTGGGTATACGCGCCGGGATCGTCGATGGTGACCTCGTATTTCAGCGTGCGTGAATCGGTGCGCGTGTAGCGCTCGATCAAATGCGCCTTCCCGGTCTGCGGATGGCCCGCTTGATCCAGCCACGCCTTGCCGTTGAAACCCGTCACGTCCACCACCAGAGTGTCCCCTTCATAATGGCCCACAGAGTCGCCCAACCAGGCAGGTTTGAGGTTTTTCGCATGAATCGATTCGCCCTGGGAGACCGCGCCTTTGGAGACCGGAATGATGCGCCACAGGTAGTTATCTCCCTCGAAGACGAACACTACCTGATCGCGCGTTTGAACGATCTGGAAAGGATACGGGTCGAACATATAACGGGGAACGCCGACCGGAAGGCAGCGTGCCTCGGGATCGTCTTTGGAAAGCGTCTCGACGCGTTGGTTGAAGATTTTCAGTGCGGAGGGAAGAAACGGAACATCGACGTGTTTATCCGCGCTGCGGACGCCCTTCCACCGTTCCTCCGCGACGTTTCCGGCGAACCCCGGATACCACGCCCCGTCGCCTCCGAAATCGGGTCGGCCGTCGGGCAAGTGCGGCGCGGGACCGGCGGGCGCGGCGGGCGCTTGCTTACCTCGACCACCATCCTGATTGGCATATCCGCCCAGAAACGGACCGGGATCTTTCGCCAGCCCAGTATTTCCTTGATCGGGCGCCTGGGCGAGACATATGGAACAGGCCAGAGCGGAACAGGCCAGAGCGGCACACGCGAGAGCGAAGGAGAAAAACGACACGGTGAGGACTCTCATTGAGACTCGTCTTCCGCGCTGACGGGAGCGCCGGGCGCGAAGCGCGTGTTGGATTTGACGCCGTAGCGTGCGCGGGCCTGGAACAGCTCGGCGATTTCCGCGCGCGGGAGGGGACGCGCGCCTCCTAGCAGATGGGCCACCAGCGAAATCCGAGCGTAATGCTCCACCGTATCCATGCGAAAGAATGCTTGCATCGGGTCCTCGCCCCACGCCACCGCTCCGTGATTGGCCAGCAAGAGAGCGTCGTGGGCGCCGATGTAGGGCAGCATGGCTTCGCTGAGCGCGGGAGTGCCGGGCTGCCCGTAGCGGGCCAGCGGCACCCAGCCCAGCCGCACGATCACCTCCGGCAGAATCCCCAGGTTCAATTCGCGACAGGCCACCGCGAATCCCGTGGCTACCGGAGGATGCGCGTGCACCACCGCGTGAACGTCTTCGCGGAGGCGGTAAATGGTGAGATGCATCTGCAGTTCGGTGGTCGGCGGTCTTTCGCCTGCGATCCGGCGGCCATTCGGATCGCAAACGACAAGATCCGCCGGCTCCAGCATGCCTTTACAGATTCCGGCGGGCGTGGCCAGAATGCTCCCGTCCGGAAGGCGCACGGAAATGTTGCCATCGCTCGCCGCGATCCATCCGCGATCGAACAGGAGCCGGCCAACGCGCAGGACTTGCTCGCGGACCTTATGCTCCGCGGACGCGCCGTTCGGGCAGGCGGGAACCCGCCGCCGCGCCGTCTTGGGATTCATCGCGCCAGCGAGTTTCTTAGAAGTGTAGGGCATCTCAAGTTCCTGGCTGTGACAAAACGCGCGGCGCCGTGCGATTCATTCTTCAGCGTAGTCGATTTTAACAGTCGTTTGCTCGCGCACTCAGGCGATCTCGCCAAGTTATTGGCGACGCAGGGCGGGCTTCAAACGTGAGGTTATTACGTTGCGCGCGGCCGATCTGAACACCAGCGCATCAGCGCGCCCTGAACGGTCCGAATGAATTCGTGGAACGAAGGTGGCTTGACGACGTAGTCGTGCGCGCCGAGATCCAAGGCTCGCTTCCTGTCTTCCGAACGGTCCGAACTAGTGAGCACCATGACCGGGGGCGTATTCTTCGGACGGTATTTTTCCAATACCGAAAACCCGTCCATGCCGGGCAGGTTCAGGTCGAGAACTATGGCATCGGGCGCAAAATTCTGACGTTCGAGAAGATTCAGCGCCTGTTCGCCGTCGTAGGCAATTATGACGTCGGCATCGATTGGAGAAGTACGAATCGCTTCGCGCACCAGCAGCACATCGGCGGGATTGTCCTCCACTAGCAGAATATGCAGCATCCGATTGGCGGATGCTTCCACCCCGGCCTATGTTACTAGAAGCCACTAGCGCACTCGCGGTTAAATCGCGTCAACACGCATCGACCGCTGGGCTCGATGCTTCGCCACGTCGACGCGCCCTCTGAAATTGTATAATTTATGTGGATGCTGTGGCTAATATGGCTCGGAGATCGCGAATGATCCACCACGCTTCGAGAAATCCCGATGGACCTTCGTGTAGTTGGGCTGTCCCGCGGCCACGTGTTTCCAGCGTCCACTCAACGTTTCAGCACGACCCGTCCGCCGGCAAATGGCGCGCCAATCACGTGAAGGAACTGGATTTGCTGGGGGGGGGCCGGTCTCGGCGTTGAGCTGGCGCCATGAGCGATCTTCCCTCGATTAATGCGCGGACTCAGAAAGAGATCCAGCGGCTGCTCGCACAAAGTCCGCTAATCGCGGGCGCCTGCGAGCTCGATCTGCTGGTGTTCTTTTACAGGCACCCGCGATCTCTATTGACGAACGAACAGCTCGCGGTTCTGGTGGGATACGATACGAAGGAAATCGCGCAGGCCATCGAATCGTTTATTGAGGGCGGGTTGCTGGAGCGGACGCAAAACGCCATGCATGCCGCTCGCTTGTACGTTCTGCTGCTCGAACCTCCCCAAAATGGAGGGCTCAAGCTGCTATTGGCTCTGGCCTCCACGCATCAAGGGCGGGCGGAAATTTTTCAGGCTCTTGTTCCCGGACGGCCTTCTGCGGGCTCCGATCCCGGACAGGCCCAGCGAAAGCTGCGTTTTATCGCTTGACAGATGGAATCGATGGAGGACTTTTATGCCCGAGCGTGATCTGGTCAAAACGGGGATAGCCGGTCTGGATGAGATTCTAAACGGAGGCATTCCGCGCGGCAATGTGATTCTCGTGGAAGGCGCCATCGGGGCCGGCAAGACGACCATGGGCGTGGAGTTCGTGTATCGTGGCGCGAGCCAGTTCAATGAACCGGGCATCATCGTGCTGTTCGAAGTGTCCCCTCATAAACTTTTCCGCGACGCGTTGCAATTCGGCTGGAATCTCGAACAGATGGAGCGGCAGAACCGCTTGAAAATCGTATTCACCACGCGCGACGTCTTGCGTCAGGAGCTTCAGCAAGCCGACAGCGTGCTCCTCGGAGAAGCCTCGAAAATCGGCGCGAGGCGGATCTTTGTGGACGGAGTCTCCCGGCTGATCGGAAGCAATGGCACCTCGGAGGCGCGCTCGGGTTTTCATGTGCTCAGCGAGGGTTTGCAGCGCGAGAACCTCACGGCCGTCCTGGCCCTGGAAGCTTCCGCGAGCAACGGGAATCATTCGGGCGTATCGATGCCCGAGGAGTCCATCGCCGATACGGTGATCCGGCTCAAAATGGAGGACGCGCAACGGGCCGTCAGCCGGTCGATCGAAATCGTAAAATCGCGCGGGCAGAGTTTTCAAATGGGGCGTCATACCTTCCAGATCGTCGACGGCCAGGGCCTTCAGGTTTATCGCCGCGTCCAGGCGCCCCGCAAGGAAGACCGCGAACGCGCCGCGGCCTTCGATCCGAAAACGCGCATTCCCACCGGGATCCCCGGTCTCGATGAGCTCGTGAACGGCGGATACTTTCTCGGCAGCACTACGGTGGTGGCCGGAATCTCGGGAGTGGGCAAGAGCGTCATGGCGGTGCAATATATCGCGGAAGGGGCCCGGCGCGGCGAGCGCAGCCTGATGTTCAGCCTGGACGAGCAGGTGCCCCAAATCCTGCGGAACGCCGCGAGCCTCGAGATCGATCTCGAGACGCCGGTGAAAAACGGCATAGTTCGTCTGGAATATGAACCGCCGCAAGAAATTGAGGTAGATGTACATTTTCACCATATTGAAGAGCTGGTCCGGCGGTTCCAACCCAAGCGCGTGGTCTTCGACAGCCTGTCTACATATGGCTCGGCCCTCGGAACGAAGGGGAGAGTCTTCCGCGATTTCTTTCACGCTCTCATCGCTCTGATGAAGGAGCATCAGGCCGCGGCCGTGTATAATCACGAAAATCCCGACATGCTTGGCATGGGTTCGATGATGGGAGAGTTCGCCATGAGCTCGCTGGTGGACAATATCATTCTCATGAATTGGATCGAGCTCGGCGATGCCTTCCGGCTGGGTATCACCGTCGCGAAGATGCGGGCGAATCCCGTCGACAGGGTCACGCACGAATGTGAAATTGCCGGCGGGGTGGGAATGCGTGTGCTGCCGCGAACTTTGCCCGCGCCGAAACACCCGTTCTCCGCGTATGCGGGTTTAGTGTCACGCGCGCCCGTGCGCCGCAGCCGCAGAGAGGAACGCCTTGAGGATGGAGAGCGGGACCAGTAGCGCGCTTCTCGATTCCGGTCCGCTCTTCGGCTCCGACGTCTGGAAGGGAGCGCTGGAGAGTTATGCGAGCGCCGCTCACCTTTCCATCAAGCTGTTCGATACGCAGGCAAGGGTCGCCTTCGGCCCGGTCCACCCGACTCCCCTGTTTCGGTTGTTCAAAGAAAGCACAGGGTACGACCCTGGGCTTTTTGCCGACTGCGCCCGCCGTTGTCTATCGCAGACGCAGGGCCGTCCCGCGATCATAGTTTCCACATTTTGCGGTCTCGCCGTGGTAGGGACGTCGTTTGTGCTCGACGGCAAAGTTGTAGGGGCGGCGGTGGGAGGTTACGCCCTCGTCGATTTCGCCCAAGTGTCGGAAGTTCAGCGTCTGGCGCTCGATTCCCATATTGAGTTTGAAGAGCTTTGGCGGGCGGTTCGCGAGCAGAAGCCGGTCCCTAAGCAGCGCCTGATCGTGAATGGTGAGCTGCTGCAAGTGCTCGGGGACGCATTACTGAGGGAGAATTACCGCACCCGGCAATACGAACAGGCCGTTCTGAAATTGGAAGAAGCCGCGCGGGAGAATGCGCAGACGCACCGGGAACTGGAGCAAGCAGCATCGGAGCTGCGCGCGATGAACGACGATCTGCGCCAGTTCGCGTTTGCCGCGAGTCACGATCTGCGGGAGCCCTTGCGAATGGTCACCAGCTTTTCGCAGCTTCTGGTGAAGAAGCGCGCGGATCAGTTGGATTCGGAGGCAGCCCGCTGGACCGGCTTCATTACGGAAGGCACCGAGCGCATGGAGAAGCTGCTCTCGGACCTGTTGACTTACATTCAGCTCGCACAAATAGAGAAGGAATCGGCGGCGCCGGTCGACCTCAACGACGCTCTCGAGGAGGCGCTTAACAACCTAAGAACGGCGATGGAAGAGAGCGGGGCAACGGTTTCGGGGAACGCTCTTCCCATGATCCCGGGGCAGCAGGTCCATTTTGTGGAACTGTTCCAGAATCTGATCGGCAACGCGATCAAGTACCGCGGGACGGCGCCGCCTCGGATCATAATCTCCGCGAAAAAAAGCGATGGCGAGTGGCGGGTCGCGGTGGCCGACAACGGCATGGGCATCGATGCAGAGGACCATCAGACGATCTTTGGCGTGTTCAAGCGTCTGCACGGCAGGGAGATTCCGGGCACGGGCATTGGCTTGGCGATGTGCCAGCGTATTGTCGAGCGATATGGCGGCCGCATCTGGGTGGAATCGAAGATTGGGGCCGGAGCGACGTTCTATTTCACACTGCCTGCGGCAGGCAATTAACGTCTAAAGCTTGTCTAAAGCTTGTGCGCCACGCGAATCAAATTCCTAAACACTTCGCGATCAGATTGCGTTGAATTTCCGTAGTGCCGGAATACAGCCTGCTACCCATGGCGTCGCGTAGCTCCCGCTCGATGCCTTGTTCCACCATATAGCCGTAGCCGCCGAAGATCTGCAGCGCGTCCATACAAGAGGCCACCAGGCATTCCGAAACATGCAGTTTGGCGACCGAAGCCTCCAGCAGCGCCGGCTTTTTGTGGTGCTTCAACCAGCCAATCCGGTACACCAGCGGCCGGCAGGTGTCTAACCGCACCTTCATATCGACTATCCGATTGGCGACGGATTGAAATTTGCCGATGGCCTGGCCGAATTGCTTCCTCTGGCGGACGTGTTCGATGCAGGTTTCCAGTTGCCGTCTCATCAGACCCAAATAATTCGCCAGAATGCAGCCCCGCTCCCATTCCATCGAGGATTCGAAAATGACCACTCCGCGGCCTTCCCGTCCCAGCCGGTTCGCCGCGGGAATGACGCAATCGTTGAAGACCACTTCCGCCATGGGCGCGGTTCGCAGCCCCATTTTTTCCATGCACCGGCCGACGGCCATGCCGGGCGTGCCGCGCTCCACGATAAAGCCGGTGATGCCGGTGGCGCCGAGGCTCGGATCGATGGTGGCATAAACCACGAACAGATCCGCGACCGGGGCGTTGCTCACGAACGTTTTCGTGCCATTCAGAACGTAGCTGTCGCCGCGGCGCTCGGCGCGCATGCGCATGGCGAAAACGTCGGAGCCGGCATCGGGCTCGGAGGCGCCGTTGGCACCGATCAGCTTGCCGTTAGAGAGGCCGGGCAGGTACTTGCGGCGCTGCTCGTCGTTGCCGTAGACCAGAATCGGAAGCGTGTTGGTCCACAAATGGGCGTTGACGGCGAATAACAATCCGTGATCGCGGCTGCCATATCCGAGTCCTTCCATAACCGCGATGACTTCCGAAATCCCCAATCCCATGCCGCCGTATTCCTGCGGCACCGGAAGTCCGAGCGCTCCGAAGCCGGCGCATTTCTTCCAGCCCTCGGAGCTGAACTCCTCGCATCGGTCGCGGCGGAGGATGTCGTCGTTCAGCTCCTTTTGCGCGAACTCGACGGCCGCGTCTTGAAGTTGCCGTTGTTCTTCGGTGAGTTCGAAATCCATTAATCGGTTCGTTGGTAAAGCAACGCCCGGCCATCCGGCTCCATCAGCGTGTGAACCAGATGGTATTGGGAAAGCGCGGCGGACATCTCGGGAGTGGGAGGGGAATCGTGCATCAGAACCACCCAAATTCGGGAATCGGGGTTTTGCGCGCAGGCGGATGGGAAATTGCGGCCAACGATGCGACCAACGACGTGATGGCGATCGCTGGTGGTGAAGTAGTACAGCATGGGCGTGGCGTTCCAGATCTTTTCAAGGAACACCAGATCGCCCGGCTGCACCTGCGGCGCGAGATCGGCGGCGAACCGGCCGTAATCGACCGCGCCGACGTTCATCGAATCGTAAGAAAGCAGACTGGCCGCGCAGCCCACGCCAATGACAAGTCCCACGGCAACCCTCATTGATCGGCGGCGCAGCGAAAGCGCGCCCATAGCGAACAACAGGAGGAGATATGGGGCAGCGAACAGAAAACCGCGCTGATTCAGAAGGGGACGGATCTGCGAAGCCGCGGCAAGCAGCGCAAAGGGCAGGAACGCAAGCAGCGCGATCAGCGCTTGCGGCGTCGCGATGCGTGGAACACGCTCGGTGACCGGGCGCCAGGCGCGGTCGATCGCTATCGCCGCCACTGCGAGCGCGAGCGGCAGCACGGTGAGAATCTTCGTGGCTTTAATGGTGGGATGAATTTGATCCGGCGGTAGAACCCGCGTGAGGTAAAGGAAGGCGAGGATCTCGAGAGTCGCGATCATTCCGGCGGCGATCCAACCGGCGATCCAGCCGCCGATCCAGCCGGAGTCAGGCCGGTTTTCGTCTCCCGCGGGCGTAGCTCCATTCGGCAATTTGCGTGCCTCGAGAATCCCCGCGAGCGCCAGCCATGCGCCTACTACCAACAGCAGGCCTCGGAGCGCCCACGCCCAAGCGCTTCCGGTCAATGGGACCGGACCAGGAAAGAATCCAGAATCCGAGTTGGGCAAAAGAAATGCGAAGCCGAGGAATCCGCCCAGATATTGGATCGCGTTGCCGCTCAACTCGGCCACGGTAGTGCCGCTCTGATAGGCGGCGAAGGCCAGCAGAGGCGAACCGAGAATCAGCGCCAGAAGCTGTGTCCGCGCGATCTCGCTAAGTTGCTTTTCCGGCGCGGCGTTCGCGAACGTCCAGAGGATGTGTGTAGCGAATAACCCCCAAAAGAAGACATGCGTTGCGACGCCCGCGAGAATCAGAATCACATAAATCGTGGAAAGCACGGTGCGATGCTTCGTCCCGCGAACGATCAAGACCAGCACGACGGTTGACGCCAGACCCAGGAAGCAGCCTTGCGCGAACATCCGGGCCACTTTGCTCCAAAATACGTGATAACCGCTGGCGGCTAGCATGAACGCCGCGAGCGCGCCGCTCAATGGCCGGCCTACCAGCGAGCCCAAGGCGTAAACCAGCGCCACGCATCCGAGCCCCAATAGCGCGGACGGGAGGCGCATGGCGCGAAGACCGGTCCCCGCCAACCGGGTCCAGGGCAACATCGCCAGATAATATCCGGGGGGGTGAGTATCGGAGGAAAAGGTACCGGTGAGAATCTTGACGACGCTCTTGCGCTCAGCCGGCTCGGAAATGCCTTCGGGCAAGCTGATGCCGGGCACGTACATCTCCGGGTGGGTGATTCCTTTGTCGGCAAGCCCGGAAAACCGCAGCCAGCCTCCCATGACCAGGCTCAACAGCAGAATGGTCAGGGCAAGGACGCGGTTGCCGGGCGAATTTTCGACGATGGCGCTCACGAAGATCCCGAGTTATTAGCATATCGTCTGGTGGGGCGCTGGACTTCAGGGCGGCAAACCCAACGCGCGTCCGGGGCCGCCGGATTCTGCAACTGGACGGACATGAGACCGCCAGGGAGCGGTTACCGACCTTGGATGATACGGTGACTTTTGCAATTTGGTACCTCCGGGCACGAAAATTCAAAGCCATCGTCGGGAGGCCCCCAGGGTTGACGGAGCGCTTCCTTGAGCTTTGTACTCCGTTTCAAAAATCCGGCTGCCACGTATTCGAGAGCAATGTGGGGCAGCGCCCTGCGCTGCGGCGGGCCCTCGGCCAGCCCGCTGCAGGCGGCCCGGGAGGCCGCCGCAGGCCGAGGGCCTGCCCCACCGTGGCCGTACATAAACCCGGCGCTTGCCTTCGATTGCCACGGGGTCGCGGGAGTGGGCGGCGTTTTGGCGGTTGATTTCGGCGCGATCGATGAGGTGGAAGGATTCATAGATGTTATTCAAAATGTGGTAGTTGGATGTATGGTGGGCGAGTGAGCCGGTTTTACAACCTGCCATACGCACTCATTTTTTATCCGGATAATATTGACATCAGAATTTTATCCGGGTATATTTATTTCGTGGCCTACACAGCTTTTCATGGTTTCCAGGGCGTCTCCGCCGGCACGGCCGAAGAACTCGCTGTCTTCCTTAGGACGAGACCACAGGGCGAAATCCTGGTTTTCGACGACGCCACTGGCACGCAGGTCGACCTTGACGTCAGAGCTCCTGCCAGAACCGAACTTGTCAGCACCGAACTTGTCAGCACCGAACTGGCCGCGGTTGAGCCGCGCGGCCGGGGACGCCCCCGCCTGGGTGTCGTCGCGAAAGAGGTCACGCTTCTACCGCGCCATTGGGACTGGCTGAGTCTCCAGCCCGGGGGCGCGTCGGTCGCGCTGCGCAGGCTGGTTGACGAAGCGCGGCGCACGAGCGGCGATCGCGACCGCATCCGCGCCGCCCAGGAGGCGGCTTATCGATTCATGTCCGCCATCGCCGGCAACCTGCCTGGCTTCGAAGAAGCCACGCGGGCGCTCTTTGCATACGACCGCCGCCGTTTCGCCCAATTGATCGCCGCCTGGCCTGATGACATGCGCGAATACGCCGTCCGTCTGGCCTTCGCCGATCAGACGTAGCTGATCACGCAAAAACCGGAGGCAGGCCAAAGGGCCTCTTCCACTTTCTTTGCCGGTTGTTGAACCCGCAGTGTGGAAGCGGCGTTTTCGCCCGCCAATCGTGACAGGACACGTGTGTCCAATTCAATTTTCGAAAGGAAGCCAAAGATGAAGGAAATTTACAAGTCGACCGAAGGCGAGCGCCTGGTTCTGAGTCGTTATCAGGCATTTCTGAAATTCTGGCCCGTGCCCAACGAGCAACTGCGCGTGCCAACCAGTCAGGGGGAAACATTCGTCGTCGCTTCGGGTCCGCCCGGCGCTCCGGCGTTGCTTCTTCTCCATGGCGGCGCGGCAAATTCCGCCATGTGGATGGGCGAAGTCGCCGCGTTCGCGCGCCGCTTCCGCGTTTATTGCGTCGACATGATCGGCGAGGCTGGCCTCAGTGCTCCCGCGCGTCCGCCGCTTGCCTCCGAGGCTCACGCCGTATGGCTCGACGATGTTCTGAATCATCTCGCTGTCGCGCGCACGTCGATCGTCGGCATTTCCCTCGGCGGCTGGCTCGCTCTTGAGTATGCGATCCGCCGTCCCACGCGCGTGGAAAGAGTCGCCGTGCTCTGCCCCGGAGGCATCGGCCGGCAGAAAGTGGGGATCGTCTTTGCCACGCTTCTGTCGCGCATGTTCGGCAAACGCGGCAAGCGCTGGCTGATGGAGCGAATCCTCGGCCGCGCCCCTGTCGATCCGCCGCCTCCGATGAAGGCTTTCATCGAATTCGTTGCGCTTATCCATCGGCACTTCCGGCCTCGCATGGTGAAGCTGCCGATTTTCTCCGACAGCGCCCTCGCGAGCCTGCGCGTGCCGCTGCTCGCGATCGTTGACGCGCGCGACGTGCTTCTCGATTCAGCGCAGACCAAACGAAGACTGGATAAGCTCGTGCCAAGTGCGCAGGTTGTCTGTCTCCCGAAGGCAGGCCATCTCATAGCCGGACAGACCACGCGCGTGCTGGAGTTTCTGGCGTAGATTGGTGTTCCCGTGACACCCGGCGGCAGCACCAGTGTCGGGACGATCAAACTTCGCGAGACGCCGTATTATCGCGTGCATGTTTCCGTACCGCACGTGATAGTTCCGAAAGCCAACCCGTCGAATTATTTTCCTGCGAAATTATCCATTGCGCAGAAATATTCGCGAAGGTCCCGGTCGGTTACGCGCGTGAAGCTTCTCGTGAAGCTATAGGGCTTGGAGAAGGCCTGCGTGTCCTCCAACATGTACGCGATTTCCAGGTGGTTCAGGTTCGGGCGCCGATAGCGCTCGACCACGTGCAGGGCTTCGCTATGGGGTTTCCCGGTGCTGTCCAGCCAGGTCTTGTCGTTAAAACCGATGGTATCCACCACCAGGGTTTCCCCGTCCCAGTGGCCAATCGAATTGCCGTTCCAACTGTCTGGTTCCACATCTGTGTCGTGAGGGCGACCGTCTAAAAAGAACCGGCGATAACTGTGAGTATTCCCCTCTGACAGCATGACGACAAGTTTGGGGGTCTGAACGATCTTATAGGGAAGAGGTTCAATCCGTACGACACCATTGGGCAAACAGGCCTTCTCCGGATCGCCTTTCCTACCGCTTTCCTTCCGCTGCAAGTATACCTTCCGCGCGTCCGGCAAATAGTCCGGGTCGCTTGGTAAATCCGGGCTACCCGATACGACCCATACGCCGGTGAGATCCACTTTGCCATCCACGGCGCGGGGTATCGGCCCGTTTTGTTGCCCTTGTTGGCTACGGGCGGGCAGACTTGCAAACAGCAGCAGCACTCCCGAGACTTTCACCAGAAACGTGTTCATTGCCCGCACACTCACGTTGAACTTTCCTTCCCTGCTTCCCAGTTCGGGTGTCCCGCGACCCGTTGCCTAACGATCCGTGTTGCCGGCCAGACGTCCCGGATCCTGGTTGTTCTCATTGCATACATATTCCACAATGTCGAAACCCGTTTCGAGGGTAGCCAGCCGATGTTGCACCCATGGCTTCGAATAAGTACCCGGGTCGAGAATCGTTACTTCGACATCCAGGTTGCCGAGGTCGCGGCGATGATAGCGTTCGATTATGTGGAGCTGCGTGGTGTGGGGATGGCCGGCCATGTCGAACCAGAACTTGTCATTGAAGCCGACGGAATCCACTACCAAAGTGTCACCCTCCCAGTGACCGATCGAATCGCCATACCACAGCGGTTCTGTGATCTTGAGATGCTCCTTCCGATCCAGGAAAACCTGCCGGAAAGTGTGAATATTGCCCTCGTATAGGAATAGCAGTAATGTGGGCGTCGAGACCATCTGCACATGGTAAGGCGTCGCGCGCGGGACTCCCCCTGGAACGCAACGCGCCTCAGGGTCATCCGCAGAGTAGTTTTCTGTCCGCTGTTTCGTCAGAGCGGCAGCCCACGGCAACATATCAGGCTCTGGATCGCCCGGAAGCTGGCGCTGCGCGTTCCAGATTCCGGAAAAATCTGGCTTGCCATCTGCCATATGAGGAACGGGTCCAGGTGGGCCGGGGGGCGGAGCCTTGGTAGGACGAACCGCGCCTGGATATGGCACCTTCTTCTTGCCATCTTTGCTACCGTCTTGCGCCGAAATCGGGACCCACGAGAGCGCTAAAAAACATCCAATCGCGGACGCAGCCGGTAGCAGGGTCCAAAAACGTAATTTCATGCTAGTTCTCCCGTCTACGTGCCGGTTGGCCAGCCGCGGTCCGTAGTGACGAGCGTCCATTATTGCGGGTTGTCAGCGGAAGACCCACCTAAGACTCTGCGCCCGTCCGGGAACGTGATCTTACGCGCGTTCCCCAACCCCTCGCCGACCTTGGAAAGAAAACCCTCTACGGTCACCTGATCGCCCGCCTTCAGGGAATTCTTTCTCCAACCATTCTTCAGCAGGATGTTGATCGGGCCCAGCTCAAAGTTCCAGTTCGTCACCTTGCCCTTTTCGTCAGTCACGTCGACATAAACGCGCGCGTGGGGATTCATCCACTCCACCTTCGTGACTATTCCGCTAACCTTCACCGTCCTGTTGAAGTCGTACTCAGCTTCAAACGAATGGTGCGCCGCCAGCGGCACCGAAGAAAAAATTAGACCGAGACTCGCAGCCAATACGACGCGCCTATGTTCCATTACTCCCCCTTCTTCTAAAATCCGCAAAGAGCGCCGGAGCGGCGCCGCAAGTACAGAGGTATCACGCGTGCGCGACACTGTCAAGACGGTCCTTAGGCAGGCTTCGAGAAAGCCTCGGTTCCAGCCCCCCTGGCCGGCCTTCAAACGGCGTCGCCGCTGACATGCCACAAAGTGCAGACATTTAGTCTGGCGTGTTTCAAAATTGGAACCGCGCGACGATCATGCCTTGTCGCGGTGTACCGAAGGTTGTCCCAAGCGTGTTGATGTAGCCGAAACCAGCGGTCGTTTGGCCGGTCGCAGAGTTCACCGTCTGCGCCGCCTGCGGATTGGTGGCGGTAGGATTGTTCACCTCCGTGCGGTTGAACAAGTTCTGGAACTCTACGCGTAGATTGAGGCCGACACTCTCGTGAATCCGGAAGAGGCGCCCGAACGCCAAATTCTCCACGGGACGCCGCTGATAGCGGTAATCGTTGTAGAAGGTTGCAGTGCCAAACTGACCGGCGGGGGGGTTAACCCATGCCTTCGGATTCAGCACAAAAGTTCGGCTCGGGTCGAAGCAGCCGCAGTTGAGGTTTTCCGTGAACAAAGGAACACCCGGCACGCGGTCCTGAACGGTGCTATTGAAAACCAGGGTGCTTAGCGTCGGACTGGCGTTGGCGAGCGGAGGCGGGATCAGCGCTCCGCTGGCGTATTGGAAGAAGCTGCCGAGTGTCCAATCGCGGGCTACCCACGACAGCGTTTTAAGCCCTGCCGAAGAGGAGCCTTTCCATATCGTGGGCACTGTGTAATTTAACGCCCAACTCATGACAAGCGGCCGATCCAAACTGTCCAGCATCTTGGCAGTCTGCCGATTGCCTACGTCGGTAGGCACTGCGGAGCCCTCTATGGTATCCAGATTGTCCGACCAGGTAAATGCCACAGTCGCGCTCAAGCCGTGCGAGAGCCGCTTAGTCGCTTTCGCCTGCAACGAGTTGTACCAGGTATCACCCAGTGGCGCCCAGGTAGCAGCGAGCCCGGAATTGAATTGGGGGAATGGCCGCAAGGATTGGGCCACCGTGGCAGTCAGAGGAAAACCTGTATACGGTATCTTATCCAGGAAGGGCCCTGCGGCCGCCGAACCCACTTGGGCCGTAAGCATTGGCAGATTGGTTGGGTTGTTGAGACTGAGACCGTACGAGCTCAATAACTGCGGAGACAAATAATTGTAGTTGACCAGGTTAGCGGTGGTGGAGTTCGGCCCGGAAAAAGGCCACCACATGCCGCGAGTGCCCACATAGGCGGCTTCAACCAACAGATTCGGAGTGATCTGCTGCTGTAGCCCGATGCTCCACTGATAGTTCCTGGCCGGCCTTCCCGCGTTCTGGTCGACGACCACCGGAGGGCCGGCGCCGAGAGGTGCGCTTCCCGCCCCCACCACAGGATACTGGCCGGGGTTCAAGTTCGGCCACACAATCTGCTGGGCGGTCAAGGGAACGCCTTGGCTCAACACCATCGCCGGTTCGAACGGATTCGCCTCGGGACCGAAGGGGTTGCTGGCTGTGCCGGCCCCACCGCCACTGCCGTATATCGGGGAGCCTGCGTATGCGATAGAAAAACCGGCACGGGCCACGGTATTGGCGGCAACCCGATATGCCGCGCCTAAACGGGGTCCGAACGCCCAGGGATAGATGTTAGCGAAGGCGCAGTGACAGGTCGCCTGATAAATGGCCGCGCCGGGGTGCCCGCCCGCAGTGGGGTTCGCCAGAGTGGGCGAAAAATCCGAACCACGACCGTATTGCTCCGTGTAGTAGGTCGAGTAATCGTATCGCAAGCCATACTCCAGCGTGAAATTTCGCGTCACTTTCCAGTTGTCCTGCGCATAGAATCCCCATTCCGATTTTTCGAGCCGCGTGTCGGAAGGGTCATGTACGTTTCCACTGGCCAACAGTCCCAGCAGAAAACTGGCATAGTTAAATCCGATGGGGTTGCCTCCGACACTACCGGTAGCATTGCTGAGCGCCACATAGGGAAGCGCCGTTTGTAAGTTACTGAACGTATAGCTGCCGTTGAGAGTGGAAAGGTTGAGGTTAACGTTTCCCTGAATCAGCATGGACGCGCCGAACTTGTAGGTATGGTTATTTTTGACCGACGTGAGATTGGCAATGGCGGTGGGCTGCGACGAAAGCGTAGTAGAATGCGCACCTTGGCCCAGGGTTGCCCCGCCGGCAGCAGGACCCAGACCGCCTTGAGCATTCCCCAAGCTCAACATATACGGAAACTGTGCCGGCTGGGAAAATGGGCCCACCAAGCCTATTTGCGCGGCATTGAAAGCGGCTCCGGGCGCCACCGGCTGTCCCAGGCTGGACTGCATAAACCCCGCTCCCAGGTGCAACAGAAGCGTGGGCGAAATAATGCGGTCGTAGCTCAGGCGCTCGGTATTCGACCGGATGTCTGTGCCAATGTCCGTGGAAATGGGCTCAGGCAATCCATTGGCTCCTACCGCGACTGGTTCCTGGTTGCGAATCTTGGAGAAGTAAAAAGACAGTTTGTCCTTGGGGCCCAGCGACTGATCCGCCTTGACCGACGGGACGGTGGTTGTCGTTGTGCTGATAAACGGGTTTTGGTAATTGTTGGCGATCAAATTAGGGTTGGTGGGCTGCGGAACCAGGTTTTGGATGGCCAACGCCACCGGATCCATACGAGTCATGGGAATCGTGTTGTTCGGGAATGGATTGGTGACCAGTTGACCGTTGACAGTCTGGGCGGTGGCAGGATCGTAAATCTCGTTCCCCATGATCGGCCGGCCAAGGGGGTCGGTGCCAGAGGCATTTAATAATGCAGCGCCGAAATTTCCCTGGCGATAGGCCGCCGTCGGCACAGAAATCGCCGTCGGTATCACATTCTGGTTCAGCCGATATTGCTCAAAGGTGAAAAGGAAAAAACTCCTGTTCCGTCCGTTATACAGTTTAGGAATCCATATCGGACCGCCAATGGTACCGCCAAAATCATTTCTCCGCGTCTCCGGCCGAAGCAATCCTCCATGGCCATTGCTCGTAAACGGCTGGCCCGCATTCAGGAATTCATTTACGAGGTACTCGTACGCCGTTCCGTGGAACTGGTTGGTGCCCGATTTCATGGTGACGTTCATGATGCCGCCGCCCGACTGCCCGAACTCCGCGGGGTAATTGCTGGTCATGATGCTAAATTCCTGAACGGAATCCGCTCCCGGCTGGTTAAACTGGACGAGACCTTGAGCTATGGGATTGGTCGCATCCATGCCTTCGACTAAGGTAGCTTCCGTGTTGACTGGAGCACCGTTTATCTGCACCGTAGAGTTATTCGCGTTGGCCCCGGTGCCTATGTAGTAGGAACCCGGCAGCAGCGCGACCACCGCGTACGGATTTCGAATGCCCGAGTTGCCCGCGGCCGACCCCGTGGGCAAAAGAGGAAGGTTATCCAATCGCTGCATGGGCACGTTTTCGCTCAATTCGCCGGTTTCGGTTTTGAGCAAAGCCGCCGCCTCCGAGACAGTTACCGATTCTGCGGCGTTCCCGATCTCGAGGCCGACATCGATGCGCAAGGTTTGCGCTACCTGGATTGTCAACCCCTGACGGACAAATTTCTTGAATCCAGGTACTGTCACGGTGAGCTCGTACGTACCCACCGGTAGCTCCCCGATATTGTAATTTCCGGTGGCCGAACTCGCCACCGGGTACACAGTGCCGCTATCGACGTTTCTGGCTTCCACCGTTGCGTTGCCGACAGCGCTTCCTGACGGGTCGGAAATCGTTCCGGTGATTGTCCCGCGGTCGCTCTGGGCGAATGCGGCCCAGCACATAACAAGGAGAGAGATCGCTACACGCAAGTAGAAACATTTCATGCCATACCCTCTTATTTCCAAAGATTGTCGTCCAGATTACCCTGAAATCCTGTTCACTGCTGATCGAGTGTATCCCTTGTCTCACCCGGTGTCAAGGGATAGAATTGTTCGGTTTTTAGTCCGTTTCGTGACGGCGTTTCGTGGTAGTGTGTCTTTGATTGTTAACGAGCGAGGCTGCTAGTACCGTGAACAGAGCCCGGTGCTCCTGCCGCGAAACGATGCAACGCAGTGCGGCTAGTCAAGGAATCCTCTGTTTAGCCGCGCCGGCCCACGGATGTTATATTGAAATATAACTGAGAGGATGGTTATGCACACAACCAATCTGCGCAAGGTGGGCGGCTCGGTCATGCTGGCCGTACCGCCCGCGCTGCTCAATATTCTGCGCTTGCGGCCGGGCGCGAGCGTCGGCGTGTCCGTTGAAAGCGGCCGGTTGGTTGTGGAGCCCAGGCAGCGGCCGCATTATACGCTCGATGAGTTGCTGGCGCAGTGCAATCCGAAAGCCCGGCGCGGCAAGCAAGAGCGCGAGTGGCTTGAGGGCAGGCCCGTGGGCAGCGAACTGATCTGATGAAGCGCGGCGAAATCTGGCTGGTCGTGCTCGACCCCACGCACGGGCATGAGCAAAGGGGCCGGCGTCTGGTCCTCATCGTGTCGCCGGAGCCGTTCAATCGCGTGACGAAGGTTCCGGTGGTCGTCCCGATCACCAGCCGCGGGAGTTTCGCGCGGACAGCCGGTTTTGCCGTCACGCTCGATCGCGCCGGGACGAAAACGACAGGTGTCGTCCGCTGCGACCAACCCCGCGGGCTCGATCTCGGCGCGCGCGGCGGCAAGAAGCTGGAAAGCGTTCCGGATGCGATCATGAACGAGGTTTTGGCCAGGCTGCTGCCCATTTTTGAGTAGCTCAAGGGCCGCCGCGCGCGGTACATTTTTAATCTCCGCGCACAACAGACCTACGCCTGTGCCCGATGCCGATCAGTTCTCCGGCAGATTGAGCTTGCGCATCAGGCGAGCCCAGTGGGGAGTGCCGCGGAGCGGGCGACCGTAGCACATGCGCAGCATAATTGTGGCGATCGGATCGCGCTGTTCAATAGCCCTTTCAAGCCACGCCGCCGTCGCATCGATGTCGCCGCACACCCAGTGAAAAACTGCTCTTCCCCTGGGACCGCCGAAGACATCGGCTGCGGGCAACTCTCGGAGGATCTCCCCGGCTCGTAGCGTGTCCCCTGTCCGCCGGAGAACGCCCGCGAGCATTCCGATCGTATTGGGAACCGAAGGAGCTAGCGCGTATGCTTTCTCAACCAGCGGCAGCCCCTTCTCCATCTCTCCTTGCAACATATGAAGGGCGATGACCTCATAAGGCGGCCAGCGGGCCGGATCGAGGTCCAAAAGCTTGCGGGCCTCCTCGACCGCGTCCTCGTCGCGCCCGGCCGCGGCAAGCGACCACGCACGGAGCACTCGAAAAAAGAGGTTGAGCGGATCTTCCTGGAGTGCGCCGTCCATCCGCTGGACGGCTTCCGCCGCTTGGCCCGTGGGCAGCAGGTAGCCGAGGGCGTGGAGGTAGCGTACGGCTACGGGCGCGGGGTCGGAAGCCGTGGCCGCGCGGAATCGCCTCTCCGCTTCTTTCCAGTCGTGATCGTGCATGCCGGCTACCACGCCCAGCATCGCGTGTCCTTCGGGATTCGAGGGATCCAGTTGCAGCGCCTTCGTTGCGTGAGCCCGAATGCCCTGCATCGCCTGGCTGGGCGGGAGCGTGCCGATGGTCATCATCATCAGGAAATAGAAGCCACAGTGGCAGTGGGGCAAGGCGAAATTGGGATCGAGTGCGATGGCTTCCTCGAAGTCTTCCTTGACGCGGGCCAGTGAACCCCTCTGGCGGAGGTGATAATGCGCCCTCAGAAGAGCTTCATACGCCGCGAGATTGGGTTTGTATTGATGCAGCGGGGCGGGCGCGCCGGAAAGTTTCACCTGCAAAGCTGAGGTGATGGCCTCCGCGATTTCGTCCTGAAGCTCGAAGATGTCCGCCATTTCGCGGTCGTAGCGCTGCGACCAGAGATGCGAACCGTCTTCGGCCTTGATAAGCTGCGCCATCACGCGAATGCGATTCCCCGCGCGGCGCACGCTGCCTTCCAGGATCGTCTTCACATCCAGGGCTTCGGCGATCTTACGAATGTCCTGCTCCTTGGCGCGAAAGGCAAACGCGGAAGTGCGGGCGATCACTTTCAATCCGGAATTTTGCGCCAAAGCATTGATAATCTCTTCGGCCAAGCCGTCGCTGAAATATTCGTTGTCTTTATCGCCGCTCGTATTGGCGAACGGCAGGACGGCGATGGAGGGGCGCGATTCCTCGGTTCCAGTTGAGTTCTCGAGGGCCGCAAGGATTTCGGCCACGGATTGAAATCGCTCGCCCGGCGATTTCATCAGGCATTTTTTGATGACGTGCTGCAAGGCGAGCGGAGCGTCAATCGGCGCGGGCTCCTTGTGCAGGATCGCGGCCATCGTCGAGACGGCATTCTCGCCCGAAAAAGCCCTGCGGCCGCTCAGCAATTCGTACAGCACCGCGCCGAAGCTGAACACATCCGACCGCGCGTCGAGCCGCTTGCCCTGGGCCTGCTCCGGCGACATGTAAGCCGCGGTTCCCATCACGGTGCCTTCCAGCGTCCGAGTTTCATCCGAATCGGTGACTTGCTTGGCGAGGCCAAAGTCGAGCAGCTTCACCACGCGTTCCGAAGTCACCATGATGTTGGGGGGCTTGAGATCGCGATGGACCACCCCTTTACAATGCGCGGCATCCAGTGCGCCCGCGATCTGTTTCGCCAGCAGGACGGCTTCCGCGACCGGCACGGGACCGGCCAGCGGCGCGCCTTCAATATACTCCAGCACTAAGTAATCCGGGCCGATGTCGTGAATCTGGCAAATGTTGGGATGATTCAACGCCGCGATGGCGTGAGCCTCCTGCTCAAACCGAGCCGTGTGCCTGCTTTTGAGCCGCTTCACGGCGACAATACGGTTCAGCCGCGTGTCGCGCGCCTTCCACACTTCTCCCATGCCGCCCGCTCCAAGCTGCGCCAGCAGCACGTAGGGGCCAAGTTGGATTCCGGTCGCCCAGGCCGCCATGGTGTCATTTGATTGTAGCCAGGGCAGGGGACCGGAGAAAGCCCCGCGAGCAGCCGCGTTGCGACAGTAGCAGAGGAGCGCCCGTGGAGATTATTGCGGGCGAAGGCGGTTCAGAAATTGGTCGATTCGGTCTCCGAGAGGCGTGTGCTCAGGCCTGCTTGATCTTACGGATCTGCCGGGCGTCCCTGAGAACCTTACGCAGCGTCTCCAGCGCTCGCACACTGCCCTTGGCGTATCGAAACTTGCGGATGTGGCGCCCCGCTACTATCAGGGCCGCGCGCAACTCGTCAGGGGATCGCTCAAGATCGGTAGTCACGCTAGAATAGTGCCCGCCGGGGCGCTAAATTCTCACCACACCATCTTTCGCCCTTTCCCCTAATCAATCGTTCCGAACAAGTCGATACCAACTCATCGGGGAGCTGTGAAAAAAACGCCGCTTGGGTTTCTTGTCGCCGTGGCCGGATCTGTCGTGTCGATCGGATGCCAAGGAACGGGATACGCTCCTCTTTACCCCGCTATTCTTTACCCTGCCATTCCGCCGCCGCCCGCTCCTGCTTCCCTTCCGGGAGTAATAGAGCCACGATCGCCTTCTTTCGCATACGGCGCCACCAAGCTGATGATCTTCGGCGGGCCGAATCGCAGGGTTTATCTCGGCTGCCTGAATTGCTCTCAGATCTCCACGGACTCGGTATTAAATCCAGCCGGTGAGCACGGCTCCCCCGTCTTTCAAGAGAGCGTTTACAATCATGCCGGCCCCTACGGGTCGCTGGTGTCGCCAGAAAGCGCGTGCAATCCCGTCGCGAACGATCCACCCATGATTCTGGATCAGAGCGGAAGATATTATGGGCGCCTCACCCTAAACCGCCTCACGCCACAGATCGGAATCGGCCTGCAGTTTTTCGCGTGGCTGAATCGTGTTTGCGGCTCGTAAGCTCTTGAGAACTGGTACGCCCGAGAGGATTCGAACCTCTGGCCTTCTGCTCCGGAGGCAGACGCTCTATCCAGGCTGAGCTACGGGCGCACGCACCAAGTATAGACGCCTCAAGTTTATCATGCAAAAATGGTGAGTGTCGTCTGCCACCAATGCCTTCGTCGAGCTGCATGAAGATCGTTTGCTCGAAGAGCTGAAGCAGTTCCTGCGAATTCCCAGCATCAGTGCGCAACCGGATCACGCCGCCGATGTGAAACGTGCGGCCGAGTTCGTCGCGTCCAGCCTCCGCGCGGCCGGGTTGGAGCACGTCCAGATCATTCCCACCGCCGGCCACCCGCTGGTGTACGGCGATTGGCTCCATGCCCGCGGAAAGCCGACGGTGCTGTGCTACGGCCACTACGACGTCCAGCCTCCCGATCCCCTGGATGAATGGGTCTCGCCGCCCTTCGAGCCAACAGTGCGCAGCGGCAATCTCTACGCGCGCGGCGCCGCCGACGATAAAGGGCAAGTGTATTCGCAGATCAAGGCCGTGGAGTCGCTGCGAGCCGTGAGCGGCGAGTTGCCCGTGAATCTCAGATTTCTGATCGAAGGCGAGGAAGAAACCGGCGGCGAATCCATTTCGAAATATGTCGCCGAAAATCCCGCGAAGCTCCAAGCCGATGTCGCGCTGGTTTCCGACACCGAGCTTTATGCAGAAGGCATCCCCACTTTGTGCATCGGTCTGCGCGGGCTCATCTACACGGAAATCGAGGCGCGGGGCGCCTCGCGCGATCTTCACTCGGGTATGTATGGTGGGGTGGCTCCCAATCCCATCTTTGGATTAGTCGAGCTGCTTTCGAAGATGAAGGATGCGAAGGGGCATATCAACATCCCGGGAATGTACGACGATCTGCGGCCACCCTCGCCCGCGGAAAAACATAGTTGGTCCATCCTGCCCTTCGACGAGAAGGAATTTTTGAAGAACGAAGTCGGTTCGTCCTGTTTAACAGGCGAGCCCGGCTATTCGGTCTTTGAACGCACCTGGGCGCGGCCCACGTTGGAAGTGCATGGAATCGCCGGCGGCTACACCGCGCCCGGCGCAAAAACCGTGATTCCGGCAAAAGCCACGGCCAAGGTGAGCATGCGCATGGCGCCGGATCAGGACCCCGAGAAGATTGTCGCGGCCTATCGGCAGTTCGTGAAAGAGAACACTCCCTTGGGGCTAGAAATGCAAGTTCGCGTTCTGAGCGCCGGTCCGGCGATTAGCGTGAATCCCGATCATCCCGCGATTCGCATCGCGGCCAAGGCATTTTCCGACATCCTCGAGAGCGAAACCGTGTTCATCCGGAGCGGAGGGTCCATCCCCATTGTGGGCGACTTTGCGACACATCTGAAAGTTCCCACGATCCTAATGGGCTTCGGGCTTCCCGACGATGGATTACATTCGCCTAACGAAAAATACAAAATCGCCAACTATTATGCGGGGATCATGACGATTGCCCACTTTCTCGAACAGTACGGACAGTGAAATGGCGGGGGTTCCGGCCGCCCCCGTAGACGCAGCGCCGCCTGCCTCGACGAGCCGAACAGAGCATCTCGTACGATCGGCGGGCATCGTGTCGCTGTCCGTCTTTACCAGCCGCATCACCGGTCTTTTGCGCGAAAGCTTCATGGCGCGCTGGTTCGGCGCGGGCCTGGTGTACGACGCATTCATGTTGGGATTCCGCATCCCCAACCTGACTCGCGACCTGTTCGCCGAAGGCGCTCTTTCCAGCGCTTTCGTTCCCACGTTCACCGAATATCTGACGACGCGAAGCAAGGAGGAAGCCGCGCGTTTGGCGAATCTGGTCGCAACGGCGCTAATCGTGATCGTCGGCTCGATCTGCGCCGTGGGAACGATCTTCGCTCCGGCGTTGGTGCGCTGGATCGCGCCGGGCTATGCGGCGGTTCCCGGAAAGCTTGAGCTCGCGGTCACAATGACGCGCATAATGTTTCCGTTTCTGCTACTGGTCGCGTTGGCCGCGCAAGCCATGGGCATGCTGAATGCCTCCAACCGCTTCGGCGTGCCGGCTACGGCTTCCACCTTCTTCAACGTCGGCTCGGTAGGTTTCGGCGTCGTTCTTGGATTCTGGTTCGGTCCCGCGCTGCATCTTTCCCACATCGAAGGAATGGCGATTGGGGTGGTGCTGGGCGGCGCGCTGCAGTTGTGCTGGCAGTTGCCGAGCTTGTATCGCCTCGGCTACCGTTTCCGGCCGGCCTTCGATTGGTCCGACGCGGGGATGATGAAGATCCTGCGTCTGATGGCGCCGGCGATTCTGGGGAACGCAGCGGTGCAGATCAACGTTCTAGTGAACACCAACTTCGCGTCCACGATCTACGATCCGCACAGCGGCTTCAACGGCCCGGTAAGCTGGCTGAGCTACGCGTTTCGCTTCATGCAGCTTCCGCTGGGTTTGTTCGGCGTAGCGATGGCCGCGGCGACGCTGCCTTCGATTTCGCGCAGCGCCGCGCAAGGCAACATGGATGAATTTCGCCGTACGCTTTCCCATTCACTGGGAATGGTGTTTCTGCTGACCGTGCCCTCTTCGCTGGGACTGGTGGTGCTGGGCAAATCGATCGTAGGCGCGGTGTACCAGGGGGGGAAGTTTCAGCTTTACGACACGCAGCAAACCGCGCTGGCGCTGTCGTGCTACTCGGCCGGCCTGATCGGCTACGCGGCGTTAAAAGTGCTCACGCCCGCCTATTACGCTCTGGGCGATGCCCGAACGCCCATGCTGGTGAGCCTGGCATCGATTGTCGTCAACTATTCGGTGGCTTCCACCATGATCCGGTTGGCGGGGCTGCGGCATGCGGGTTTGGCCCTTTCCACCTCCGCAGTGGCGCTATGCGGATTTCTGTTGCTCTTTCTAATTCTGAGAAAGCGGATCGGCGGAATTTATGGCCGCGAGCTTTTGACGCAGCTCGGAAAGGTGGGAGCGGCTTCCGCCGCGATGGCCGCGCTGGTGGCTCTATCGAGCCATGCGATGGAAAACTGGCTGGGCGTTTCAAAGCTCGCGCGACTGGCGGATTTGGCGGTTTCCATTCCGCTCGGCTTGGCTGTATATTATGGAGCGTGCCGGATTCTGCGCGTCGAGGATGTGCACTTGTTGGCTCGGGCGTTCACGGCACGAGTGAGAAAGAAGAAGCCTCAAATAGAGCCGCGACCGTCAGGGAGCGGTCCAGGAGTCAGGAGTCAGTAGTCAGGAGTCGGATTCAGCTTTCAGCGATCAGCTAGCTGACAGCCGAAAGCTGATAGCTGAAAGCTGGCAGTCAGGAGTCACGATGAGCGGAGGTTGGCTGATTTTTTGCTGTCTTCCAGCGATGGCTCAGCAGTTGACCTCGACCGATTACGTCACGCGCGGGGCACAGCATCTGATGGCCGGCCAGGCTCAGCTCGCTGTTGACGAATATTCGCAGGGGATCCGCTTGCGCCTGGATAACGCCGAAGCTTGGGCCGGCCGCGGCCGCGCGTATTCGCAACTGAGCCGCTACAGCGCCGCTGTCGACGACTTCGACCAGGCGATCCGGTTGGATCCCGCTCCAGCGTCACCTTATATAGAGCGCGGCTATGCCTATGGCCGCATGGGAGAGTTCGCGCTGGCGATTCGGGATTACGACCATGGGCTGGAGCGCGCTCCCAACGACGTTCGTGCGCTTTCGCTGCGCGGCACCGCGTATTCCATGACCGGCCAGCAAGAGAAAGCCCTGGCGGATCGCATCAGGGCGGTGGAGCTTTCCCCCAATTCGGCCGAAGCTTATGTGGCGCTCGCGTCGTCTTTCCATGTCATGGGCCGGCACGAGGAAGGCTTCGTGGATCAGGCCAAAGCCATCGAGCTTCAGCCGGATTACGAGCTTGCGTGGGTGGTGCGCGGCGCCGACTATTTGGCATTGGGACGCCATTCGGAAGCGATCCGCGATCTGACTCGGGCGTTGGCGCTCAAGCCGGAGGATCATGAAGCCGCGTCGCTGCTGGCTCGCGCACAAGCCGCCGAGGCGTTGGCGCGCAAGCCCGCGGAGCCGGCAAAACCCGCCGAGCCTCCGAAGCCCGAGGCACCGCAGCCGCCGGTTCCCGAAACTGCCGCGGTAGCGCCGCCGCCCGTCGCCCCCACGCCACCCGCCGTCCCGCAGCTGCCGATCGCTCCCACGCCGCCCAAGCCTCCGGTCCAGCCTCAGGGCGACTCCACTGCAGCCGCTCTTCACAATCGGCGCGGGCGCGAGCTTTCGAGTCAAGGGCATTATCGCGAGGCGATCGAGGAATTGAGCCTGGCCATCGCCGCAGACCCAAGTTTTGCGCTCGCCTATAACGCTCGGGGTTTCGCCTATTATATGGTGCGCGACTACCCGCGCGCTCTGGCGGACTTCGATAGAGCCATCGAGCTCAACCCCGGCTATAAAAATGCGCTGGATAATCGCGAGGCGGCGCGCAGAGCCGCAGGATCAAAAGAAAGATAGTTCCGGCATGGGACGTGATCTGTTCGTAGGCTCGAAAGGTGTTACCTGGGATATGCTGGTAATCCAGAGTCAACATCATGGCATACGTCCCTGGTCATGTCGCAGACGTGTTTATCAGCTATTGCCATGACGATGACTTTGCTTGGATTGAGCGACTTAAGCTAGATTTAGAAAGAACTCTAAACCGGAAACTCCGCGCGGGCACGCGAACTAAGCCGGAAAAACGAAGTTCCGTCTCCGATCTCGGCCAAGAATCTGAGACAACAGGAGAATGGAACCAAACGCTACGGACAAACTAGTCCCGCGCGAGATCGACGCTTTGTTGTCGGACGAGCGCGTGATCCTGCGCGAGAC
>DATDGT010000382.1:0-6426 GCA_036521975.1 Bryobacteraceae bacterium | reverse complement strand
TGACTCTCGCCTGCAAACGATCGATCTGCTGGCCGGGCCTTCACCCTCCCGGCATAAACAGGTTCAAACGAAAAAAGAATACAGCTTCACACCGGACGCCGCGAGTCCCTCTACCTCAACATTGGCCGGTAATCTTGCGCCATCCGGAAGTTGACGAGCCACAGGTCCGGATTTGGAATATCGGGGAGTCTCTTGCCAAGCCACGTCATGAACGATAAAGGACGCTATCGCCAATTTCGTGCCCGAACGCCAGGGGCGACCATTTTCTCGTCAGCACCGGCGACCGAAATTCCGTAGGGATCGCCTCTTCAACCCGTACTCCTAGATGTGCTTACGCCCGGGTGGCCCCGAAAATAAATCGCCAGACCTCACGCACAGAACAGCGCTCCGTGATCATTGAAGCAAACGTCCTTTATCATTCACGAGGTGCATTGGCCAGCGGCCGGAAGGTTTTACCGACCACACCCCGATTTCCCTTCCTATATAAAAAGGCGGCATAAATCGACACCACCGTTTAGCCCATCCTCCTCATTACCGACGATCAACTCCCACTTCGCCGATATGCCGATACATTGGTCGGCCTGACGGGTCGCGCGGAGTCGGGCTCAGCCCGATTGGCAAGTTTTTCTGAAGCGGACCAGGGCGTCTCTCTACCAACCATCTGCAAACTGTAAGATGATCTTCAGCAATGGCGGCGACTCAGCGCTCTCCAACTTCAAATCGAGCGATTGTCCTTACCTGGCTTTGGGCTTCGATTTCTGCGTTTGCCTGTTCCCTTTCTGCGGCCGTTTTTTTTGTGCTGAGCACGCCACGCATTCAAGCGAGTCTGTTTTATGTCGTCCTTGTGGGCTTGGGTCTTTGTTCAGCCGGTTTCCTGTTTGGAGCATTACGCTCACGAGCGAACTACGTCGGGAGTGTGCATGGAAGACTTCAAATCAGCGGTCCGGCTGTCGTTTTCTTGATCGTTATTCTGCTTGGGCTGAAACTTGCGAAGCCGGCCGAATCGGAGAGGCTCGCCGTTTATTTGAAAGGCCCTAATGGCCTTTTGAATGATGGAATAGTAAATATACGAATTGGTGCCTACTCGCAGTCGACTCGGCTGGGGCCGAGGCAGTCTGCCGATTTTGACATACCCGCGGAATATCTTGGAAAACCCTTGCAAGTAGATTCGTCCGTTCCGGACTATGACCCGGTTACAGATCAGCTTTCTACGATCCCTGCGGATCACGCCGTTTATTTGACACTGAAATGCTCGCGCTCTCCGTGTGTAGCGCACTAGCCTAACTATCAGCCCGCGTTTGGCGTCCCTTGAACGGATTGGTTGGCGTGATCGGCATGAAATCCCCAGCCTACCTACCTCGTTCCGAAACTTCGCAATGGAACCCCTCGACGTCCGGGCCGGCAATCCCACTGCACCAGTGAATCCTGCGGCGGGAGCCGGCAGAGGTCGGGGCGGTGGTCCTCAGGCGGTACCCGCCAGCGCGGCCGAGATTCGTGCCATGCTGGAGAACGCGGCCTCCAGGAAGTGAATTCGGTCATACGAAGGACGACACCATGAAGAAGCCCTCTTGGTCCAACGCCATTCTGCTTGCCATTATCATTGTGGCGGTTGCGCACGGGCAGGCACAGCGCGCCCCCGCAGTTCCTCAGATGCGCGGCGACGGTCCTTCACCTCCGGCCAAGCCTTTTTCGATCACGAGGAGCGATCCTGCGCTCGACAACATCATCTCTCCGGGAGCGAAGCTGGTGGAACTTGGGCGCGGCTTTGGTCTCACCGAAGCCGGGTTGTGGATCGCCGAACGGCCCAGTGGCTACTGGATTTTTGCAGGCCTACTTGACAATGTCCTCTATAAGGTCACGCCACAGAAGCAGGTCTCCGTCTTCATGGAGAGGGCTGGTTATACCGGCAACGATCCTGAGCATGTCGGCGCGCAGACTCGTTCCGGTCGCAGTCATGTGCTTCTGATCGGTCCGTCCTGCACGGGCATGGATCACCAGGGCCGCGTGATCTGGTGCGCCGACAACGATCGACAAGTGATGCGCCTGGAGAAGGACGGCACGCATACGCTGTTGTCTGGCGGAATGGACGGCCGCAGGTTCAGCGGCCCGAACGACATCGCGATCGCGGCGGACGATGCGGTCTATGTTACGGACAACGATTTCGGCCTGCGCGACGGCGGCAGGAATCCCGACAAGCAGCTGCAGAATGGCATCTACCGGATTACGGAAGGCAAGACGACGCTCGTGCTGAGTGGCGCAGATCTCGGTGGTACTCCGAACGGTATTGCGCTGTCGCCTGATGGTAAGTGGATGTACCTGTCCACTGCAAATCGTCAGATGCGGCGATATGCCGTCAAATCCGATGGCACGCTAGGCTCATTTACCGTCTTTACCGAAGGCGTCGGCATCGGTGACGGCGAGAAGACCGACATGGCAGGCAATGTGTTCTCGACCGGCGGGGCTGGCCCCGGCATCATCCGCATCACTTCGCCTGAGGGCAGGCTGCTCGGCACCATCAATCTGCCCATCTACGGCGGCGAGCCCAAGAGGCAGATCTGTGCAACAAACGTCGCATTCGGCGGTCCGGATGGCAGGACCCTGTTCATGGCGGGATGCGATTCCGTCTACACGATCCAGTTGAAGGCACCTGGGATCGTGCCGGCGCACAACGTGAACAAGTAGGAGCATATATATGTCAACACGCGTATTGCAGGCCGCCAGGTCTGCCGTTCTCGCCGTGGCGCTGGCAGCACTCGTCGGCACCACAAGCGGACAAGTGAAACCTAGCGTGAAGGCGCTGACGCTGACGCCGATGGACTACATCGAAATCCGGCAGCTCGTCAACCGGTACGCGTTCGCTCTCGACACGGGCAGCAACAACGGATACGACTACGCCGATTTGTTTGCCGCAGACGGCGAGTTCATGCGGCCGTATGCGAAAGGGCGGGAGCAGCTTGCGGCGCTCGCGCGCGGTCCGCGTCTCGGTCCGGACAACACCGTGCACTACATCATGAATCATGTCATCGAGCCGACGCCGGATGGCGCGATCGGCAAGGCATACCTCATCGAGTTCAATTGGGACATCGCGCCGGCTCAGGCCACCGGCGGTACTGGTGGCGGAGCGGGCACTGGGCCGGCGAACGGGTGGGACATCGTGGGCCGGAAAGCCGGCGAACTCGCACGGACCGGTGGACATTATGAAGATGTCTATGTCAAGACGCCGGTAGGCTGGCGATTCAAGAAGCGTGATTTCATTCCTTCGACGAGTGGTGCCGATCCCGCGCCGTTGGCGCCGCCGAGCATTCCAGCTGACGCCACGCCGATCGACACGCGCGCGCCCCTGGCGCCGGCCGCGAACTTCGTCGCGCCGACGCAGCAATCGTCGCTCTCGGCAACGGACTATCTCGAGATCGCGCAGTTGGTCGCCAGCTATGGCCACGCGCTCGACTCGGGCTATGGCAGGGGCGAGAACGGCGAGGCATACGCAGGACTGTACACCGCAGACGCCTCGTTCGCGGGTGCCACGGGCCACGACCAGCTAGTCCGGCTCGGGCAGATTCAGCCCCGCGGTCCGGACTTTGTGCGTCACTACCTGACGAATCACGTGATCGAACCTATGCTCGGCGGCGCGAAAGGCAGGGAATATCTCGCCGTCATCGACAACGGCTTGAACGGCAAAGCGAGCTCGTTGTTTCTCGGCGGCCACTACGAAGACACATACGTGAAGACGCCGCAAGGCTGGCGCATCAAGACGCGCCGGCTCTTTCCGCCGCGGTCGGGACCGCAGGGTCAGACTGCGGCGACGCCGCCCGCGGCATCAGCCGCACAGGTTGCTGGAACGGCCGCCGTCGCTGCACCTGCGAGTTCGCTTTCGGCGGGCGATACCATCGAGATCCAGCAACTCATCGCACGGTCCGCGTACGCGCTTGACAGCGCTGCCGATCGAGGTGCCGCCTACGCGCAGCTCTTTACGGCGGACGGAGCATTCATCACGAAAACAGCCCTGCCGGCCGAAATCAAGGGACGCACGCAGCTCGCGGCGTTTGCAGTAGGCGATCTCACCCACCGTGGTCCTGCGTTTGTTCGCGAGTATTTGACCAACTACTTCATCCAGCCGTCGCGCGGGGCTGCGACCGGCCGCGTCTATGTTGTCTGGATCGAGGTGGGCGAAAACGGCAATGCGGGTGCCATCCAGGGCGGCGGCCATTACGAAGACGAGTACGTCAAGACGCGGGATGGTTGGCGAATTGCCATGCGCACGTTCGTACCGTCAAGACTTGGGCCGCGCGACATCTATGACGTCGATCGCACGCGGTCCGGGGGAGCGCCGGCTCCGCGAGCGCAGGAAACCAACGGTGTGATGGCGCGACCGCTTGAGCTGACCGCGCTCGATTACTTTCAGATTCAGCAACTCGTTGCCAAGTACGCGCAGTATATCGACACCTGCTCGAACAACGGCTACGACTACGCGGATCTGTTTGCCGAAGACGGTTTCTTTGCGCCGTTCCAGAACGGGAAGCTCGGCCCCAAGGCTCAAGGACGCGAGGCGCTCGCTCGCGTGTCAGGGGGCGGACCCGACGGCTGCACCGGTGCGGGCTGGATTCGCCAGGGCGTGCATCATATCTACGTCAACCACATCATCGAGCCGACACCTGAGGGCGCAAAGGGGCAAGTCAACATGCTGATGATTGGATTAGGCGGAGACAAGAACAAGATCGAGCACGACGGGTACTACGAGGATACGTACGTGAAGACGCTGGCCGGATGGAAATTTAAGTCGCGCATCCACCACGCGACGTACGATCCGGCTCAGAAGTAGTTCAGAAGTTGTGCTTCGCCAAAAACACGTCGATGCTTTCGCAGGTGCGTAGCATCGCCTTTGGGTTCGAAACCCTCGGATTTACGCGTCTGCACTCGCATCAGTTTACTGGTCTAGCCCCAGCCGATCGTTCACCGCTTCCTTGAGATTCTGCCGCGATCCCACGTAGCGCTCGGTAGTTTGGCCGTAGCGCCCGGCAGCGGTATTGTGATGGTCAGAGAGGAAATTCAGATGCCGCGCATTCGTGGCAATAAGTCTCTTCAGATCAATAAACGCCCGGGAAGCGTTCTGGGAGTTGGGATTCCAAGCCCGCGGTCGCCATTTCGAGCGCGCACACCAAACCTCATTCAGCCTGCCAACTCGGGTAGTGAATGATAAAGGACGTTGTCGTTCGCGTCCAGTATTCCGCCGCGACGCATTCCTCACACCGCATCTATTTCTGCGAAGTTTGGAATTGGAGCGAGTCACTCCCTGCTCGGAGAAAGGTCTCGCCCCGAGCTGATCGCCGGTCTTAGCGCGTAAGGTGGGGCTGGTGTGGGGCTAACGAACCCCACATTGACGTTAAGTTATTTAAAATCAAGGAATTATAGTGAACATCTCACCCCAAGTTGGTTTGTTTAACAGAACAATAAGGAACGTAATATCAGAGACTTACGCGGAACGGTCGGCAACCTGACGCGCTGATAGCGAACGCAAGGGAACGCTTATTGTGGGGATAACGTGGGCTGAATCGGCGCATCGCCAAAGAGCCAAAAATTACGGAGAAGATCGCTTCACCTATGGAACTCAAGCGTTGTGATCGATGAACCTAAAAACGGGAGTTCGCCCAATCCGTTAAGCAGCGGAGTAGCTCATACTGTTGGGGATGAGCGACGAAAAGGCGTTGGTTGAGATTCACCCAGAAGGTGAGCTGACAACGGATCGAGAAAAGCCCGCGGAAAGCACCACGAGTGTGGACACCTTCGCGGGAAAAGTCCAGGTGAAGTGGATGCCCGAAGCGGCGGTAAGGACCCTGGGGCTGATGCCGTTTTTTATCGAGTTCCTGAAGACCAGCGGGCGCTTCGACGAGTGGGTGGAGCAATGCCCGTTGCAATACACCAGCCCCAACGCGCCCCAGAAACGGGACGTGTTGGGCACGCTGTTGTTGGCGGTGCTGGCGGGACATTGGCGCTATGCGCACATCAGCGCGATCCGCGGCGACGGCGTCAATCCCGAACTGCTCGGCATGAGCAAAGTCGTGAGCGAGGATTCCGTGCGGAGAGCCCTGCTGGGGATCCAAGAGGACGCGGGAGAGGGGTGGATGAAGCAGGCTTTGAAGTCCACTTACGAGCCTCTGCTCGAGGAGCCGTGGGCTCTGGATTTGGACTCGACAGTAAAGCCGCTGTACGGTCATCAGGAGGACGCGAAGTTGGGATACAACCCCAGCAAGCCGGGCCGACCTTCCCACGTCTATCACACCTACGTGTTGGCGAACCTGCGGATGGTGCTGGAGGTAGAGGTGCAGGCGGGCAACCAGAGCGCCGCGTCCTACGCGCAGCCGGAGTTGTGGGCGTTTGTGGACGGGTTGCCGGAAGCGAGCCGGCCGGCGTTTCTGCGGGGAGACTGCA
>DATDGT010000381.1:0-3694 GCA_036521975.1 Bryobacteraceae bacterium | reverse complement strand
TATCCCACCGGTCTCAAACCGAACCGCCGACTCATCTCATCGCTCGCCCTCAAACCCGGCAAGATATTGCCGCGATGGAACTACACCATTGCACCCAATCTGTGAGAATCTATGGAAGTTAATTTTGCGTGGACCCTAAGCTAGCGCTCTATCGGCTAGCCCATAACCAGATTCGGGATTTTGATGATCTTTTTCTGAATCGCGTACTGGACCAGTGTCGCCTTGTTGTGGATATCGAGCTTGCGCATCAGGTTGAATTTGTGCGCTTCCACGGTTTTGACGCTTAAGTTCAGCGTACCGGCGATTTCTTTGACCGATTGCCCTTCGGCGAGCATCTTGAGAACCTCGCGCTCACGCGTGGTCAAAGTGGCGAAGCGCGGCAGGCGGTTGGCCGATTTAATGCGGCTGCGGAAATCGTCCACCAATTGCGAAAGCATGCGGGGGCTCAAATAACTTCCGCCGCGGCAGATATCCCGCACCGCGGCCACCAATTGCGGCGTGGGACTGTCCTTGAGCACGTAACCGCTGGCTCCTACCTCCATTCCCTCCACTAGGTAATCCTCGTCGTCGTACATGGTTAGGAAAAGAATCTTGGTCTCGGGACGGTTCTTTTTGATCTGGCGTGTGGCCTCGAAGCTGCTGAGGCCGGGCATGCCGATATCCATCAGAACCACATCCGGCCGCAGCTCGCTAGCCTTCTCTATGGCTTCGCTTCCGTTGGGGGCTTCGCCCACCACTTCCATGTCCGGTTCGGCCGAAATGAGGGTCCGGATGCCCTGGCGGAACAGCGTGTGGTCGTCCGCCAACATGATTCGAGTTTTCGCCATAAGATGACTAAGCCCTCTTTTCCTTTTTGGGAACTTGCCCTAATGCGATATCGGCAATTCCACGGAAATTCTTGTACCTCTTTTCGGTACTTCCTTACGGCTTTCCACCTGAAATTTTCCCCCCAGCAAAGCCACCCGCTCGCGCATGCCGGCCAGACCGAAGGAGTCGCGCCGCGACAATGCCTCTTCGACGTCGAATCCGACGCCGTTATCTTCCACCGCGAGTCGCAGAGTTTCTTCGGCGAAGTGTAGCGCGATGGAAGCCCGAGTGGCCCCGGAATGCTTGCCGATGTTGTTGAAGCATTCCTGCACCAACCGGTAGACGATGATCTGAATTTTTTTCGGAAGCGCCTCCAGTTTCGACGTCTGCAGCTTCACGCGGCAAGGATGCAGGCGCTGGAAACGGGTCAGCAACTGGCGTAGGGCCGCGCCTAACCCCAACTGTTCGAGAACCGCCGGACTAAGCGCAGCGATCAGCCGCCGCATCTCGAGGATGGTCCGCTCGGTCAGATCGCGAGCCTCACGCAGGCGGCTCAACCAAGATTGAGCGAACCACGGCTGGGCGGCCGCGCGCGCGCCAGGCAGATTCCGTTCCAGCATCTCCATATGCAGGCGGATACAGAGGAGGCTTTGGCCGGCCTCGTCGTGCAGTTCACGGCTGATGCGCCGCCGCTCGATTTCTTCCACGTGCAGCATATGCTCGGCCAGCCGTCGCACCTGCTCTTCGCGGCTCGCCAGATCTTCCATCAGGCGCTGCTTTTCGGCGGCCATGAGGCAGCGTTCGGCCGCCGCGGCCAACAGCTCCCGTTCCCGCGGGAGCCACTCATATTCCTTGCGAAAGCCGAACTGCATCACGCCGGCCGCACGGCCGCCGGTCGAGAGCGGAATGGACCAGCAGCTTGAGAATATTTCTCTCCAGCAAGGATCCAGCAAGAGCCCGTTCCCCCCCGTTCGATCGATCGCCAAGTACTGAGGCTGCGCCAGCTTCTTCTGAATGCCGGCGCGATTGGGCACCGACTGCGGCGCCGCCGCCAGCCGCGCCGCCGGCATTACCGCTTTCAGGGCCCATGCGGTACGATCTTCGTTCAACAAGTACAGATGGCCCGCGTCGGCGCTGGAGACCTGGACGAGGGATTCCAAAAACCGCCCGAGGAGCTCCTCCAGATTCCGCGATTCCAGCTCGATGCGAAACTGGTCGTAGAAAGCCCGCGTCTCGGCCTCGCGCACCTGGTAGTAGGCGTTGTTCAACGTCAGGATGACGCAGAAATGAAGCTGATCGCGGACCCACTGGAATCCGCCGCGCTCCGGTTCCGTGAGCGCTTCCGAAAGCAGCCCGTCGTATTCCCTAAGAGCCTTCCGCACGGCGCTGGGCGGGAGCTTCAGTTTGGCCAGACGGCGGCCGTTGTATTCCACCTGCTCGATGAACTCCAGCGGTGAGCGGCCCCCGACCAACAGACGCGCGGCCGCGCCAGGAGTAATGGCCGAGATGGCGTTGCGTTCCCGCGGCTCCAAGCCGGATTGCCGGAGCCGGGCGGCAAACTGGCGCTCGACTCTCCGGATCTGTGGCTGGGCGCGGGCCGCCAGCGTTTCAAGTTGCTCCCTGAGCCGGTCGCTAAGCACGTCGGCGGCGTCGGCTAGCTCGGGAGAGAGCGAAGAGGCCGCCGGTTGCATACGCTCTCATCGGCGCAAGCGGGGGCCGGCTTTAGCCCACCCGGTGGGCCTAAGGGTAGCGAAGCGTTCCGGGACACGGCTGACCGGCGCGACACGACGGAGCCGGGGCTTGGCCTTGCATCCGCGACGACAGGTATGCCGCGATCGCCAGCATATCGTCCTGGCTTAATGGTGCGACCACGGCCTTCATCAAGCTCGCCCAAACTCCCTTTCGAGCGTCCTGCTGCATGTCGTAGATTTGGCGGATGAGGTAACTCGGCGAGCGGCCGGCGATTCCCGGCACTGGCCCAAGCCCTTTCAGATCCGCTCCATGGCAAACGGCGCACCGCGTGGTTTTGCCCGCGCCCGTCGTGACCAGCACCGCGCCTTTCTTAATGCTGCCGATTGGCACGTAGGCGATGAAACCGGAACGCGGATTGCGAAGGATTTCCGTGTCTTCCGCACTTTCGGGTGTTTCGATAATGCGCTGCCCGAGCCGCTCTGTTTCGTTGCCTTCCAGCGTCAGGAACATGCCGCCGGCGATTCGCGTTTTTGGCACCGTTGCTGTTTCCACCACCCTAATCCACGGCGTCCAGTTCATCGACCCGAAGTACTCGGCGGCGGCTTTGATCTCGTCGGGTGTCATTCCCCTCGCGATCGCGATCATCGTGTTGGTGTTGGCCTTGCGCGGTTCCGCGCTCTTGCGCGCGCCGCTTCGGAAATCCTCCATCTGCTGGATGAAATAAGAAACGGGCAGGCCGGCTACGCCCGCGTTCTCCGGGCGGCCTTTGCCGTTGGGGTAGTGGCAAAGGCTGCACGCGCGTCGGGTCGACGGCCATGCGCCACGATTTCCGGCATGGGAGGATGATCCCGCGGAAACCAGTCCGCTGGTCCGAACGCGTCGCTGATCTCCGCCCGCGTGACCAGCAGGTTGCTGCCATCAAGGCGATATTTCTGGCTCGATGCGGGAGCGCCCGCTTGAGCTCCCAGCGCGGGCGCGGGAGCGATGGCGTACGCCCAGGCGGGCGGCTCATCCGCAGCGAGGCAGACCGCTGCCGCAATCGTCAGGGATATCATCCCCTCCGTGCCAATATTGATGAGACAGTTCTCCTGGTCCTAATTACTGAGCAGGGCGAGAAACAGGAATCAATGTGAAGAAGAACGGAATATCTTCGGCTTCTCCCACGGTCTTGCCTGCCGCTGAACGTAGGGAGGAC
>DATDGT010000380.1:0-16041 GCA_036521975.1 Bryobacteraceae bacterium | reverse complement strand
GAATCCATCGTTGAAAAGCTGTCACGTTGCAAACAGACTCTGGAAAAGATAGTGCCCGGCTGCACCTCGCCACGGTCACGGAAATCAAGAAGCGGCAAAAACCAATAGTCCAGTTATTTATTGGACACTACACTAGCTTCGGGTACTTGTGATCGAGATCGCACCGCACCACAGCCGCGACCAGCCTCGACCAATCCTCCATGCGACCGAAGACCGAACAGAGCCGGAGATGCGCACACCAAAGGCCGGGGCACGAAGCCACCGGCGCCCAGGATTAGAACAGGACCTTGCAGCGCCCGAACCTTTTCACTGATGGGCGGCGCAAGGGGCTCTGCTGAGGAACCCGCGCTCATTGGTTGCGGATGAGATTTGTTTCGAGCGATAGGGCGACATGGAAAAGACACCGCCCGTCCTTACAGCCCAGGAGCGTGATCTCGCCAGCCGGCGGCCGAAAGAACGTGGAAAGGCGGCGCAGGTCCACGGGGTACAGGTCCCCTCCGCCATATACGAAAAATGATCGATGTGCGGCGAAGAACGCCTCCTTCGATGTAATCGTTCCGGGCGCACCGCAGCATTGTTGGAGCCTGAAGTAATCTGCTCCGCCCACGTTTTGCGCGTCCGTCAGCTTGCCCGGACCACCGCAACACTGTTGGGGCCGCACGTAACCTGCGATGGTCAAATCCGGAAGCAGGTAAACGAACCAGGAGCGAATCGGCGGGGGTGCATAATGGGATATCGCCGCAAACTCCTGAGGATCCATCAGCACAATAGGTTCGTCCCTGTGCGCCGATGTTTCGACGAATTCGAGGGAAAAGTTGTCGTTAGCGGACCGGGTCCCGACCGCCAGGTCCGAGTTGGGCACAACGACCCAGGTTCCGCGCCGGAACCCGGCGAATTGTTTTGTAATGATGACTAGTATGGCAAAGAGAACCAGGAGACCGACGATGCGAGACCGCGCGCAGGCAGCCCCGATCAGACACGCGGCGCCGGCCATGGTGATGAGTGAGTAACGTCCGAACAGTTGCACATGAGCTGCCAAGGCCGCACAAAAGGCGACCAGAGGCGTACAAAGAATTCCGGCAAGGCACGCGATTTCATGCCACGCAAAGCTGTCGGCCAAGGGTTTGCCGCTGGGCAAACCAGCTACTGACCAGGCCGAAATCAAAAGAAAGAGCGCGAGAGTCAGAGTGCGATGAACGGACAGGTCCCAGCCGCTACCGATGTTCTGCCAGGGATTGCCAATAACGTCCGGCGCTTGCGTGCCTCTCAAGCCATGAAGCAAAGGCAGCACCGTTGCAACGGAAACAATGGCGGGAATCAGAAGCGCACACCAGACTGCGGTGTCGAGCCGTCTGCGTTGGAATGTACGCACCAGCTCACCAACGCCAAATGGGACAAAAAACAGAAACGTGTAGCAATGAAACAGCGCCGCACCGGTTAGGGACACAGCGAGCCCGGCCAACGGAATCCAACGGCGGCTCGATCGATCCGTTGCAGCCTGCCAGCTAATTAAGGCGAGCCCGAAAAAACCAAGTACCACGCCATAAGATCGTGCTTCATACGCGTACCAGTAACCCCTGGTGGTAATTGGCAACAAGAGCGCAATGAACCCAGCAAGGGCGTTCGTGCGAATCGAGACAAAGCGGTATAGGCACAGGCAGAAGACCCAGAATCCAACTACCTGCGGTATTCTGGCGCCGAGCTCATTGGCTCCGAAGGCAGCCTGCGACCAGTGCGTGAGAAGATAAAGCATTGGCGGATTCTGATCCACGCCATGCGTCAACGCAGACCAGATCGAGCGCAAGTCGGGCAGACGAGAGATATAAAGCGTGAAGAGCTCATCGAACCAAAACGGGCGGCGCTCCGCCCGGTAAAGTGTGATCGCGAAGTAACCCAGGGACGCGAGGAGAAGAAATGCGTACTGGTGGAGAGTGAGGGCGCGAACCAGAGAGTCGCCCGCGCGCTGAATCTGGTCCACAACTCGCAAAGGAGATGGCGAGCCCTCGACCGCACGGGTGCTTCCGGACTCCACTCTGTAGACTATAACATGCAGTTTTTGGACCGTTTGCCTGACGGCCGGAAGGTGTGTCAGGGCGATCGGATCTCAATACAGCGCAGCATGTATTTCAAATTCCGGGGCGGATGTCGCAGGCGTGAAGCGCGCTCGCGCTGGCGCTGGTGTCGCTCACCGTTGTCCTTAAGGTAAACACGCGCCGTTTCTTATTTTTGTTAATCGTTTTTGCTCTCATCTGACAGGAGACTGGTCTTCGTCTCAATGGAAGGGCGGCATTGACTGAGTCATCGGGCCTGGAAAGCGCTCGGATGGTGTGGGGCGCCCTAAGACTCGGAAGATTGAAACAGCGTCTCGATTCTTCCGTTACAGGATTTCCCGAAGGATCGCGAATCGAGCCGGAACTGGTTTCTTTGATCGGTCGCTTCACTCTCGTTCGCTTTCACGAATCTGGCCGCGGCCGGGTTGCATCTCACCTTGTATCCGACGGTGCAACGCTATGAGGCTTGGACGCCATGGCTGGACCGATGGAACGCCGCGTGGATTCGCGACAAAGGACCGCGGTGTTTGGTGTTTGACGGCAAGGCCATAGACGAGCGCGACGCATGGGCAGAAACGCCCGCAATGTGGCTGGAAATCTACCGCTGGTACGACACGCGCTTTCTGGGCACGCGCAACTTGCTACTCGTGCGGCGCGCAGCGCCGCGCTTTGGCGCTCTAGAAACCATCGGCAAGTCGAAGATGGGATTGTTCCGGCGCCCTGTAAATCCAGCGTTCCACCGGCGCTGTGTTTTGGACGATGAAAGGCGGCTATAGCGCCAGCGGATCGGTGCGAAAGTTGCTGACGCGGGTGCCTCCCGTGACCATGTCGGTCCACGAAACCGGAAGGGAAGTGCGGCCAGCTCGCCGGATCATACCTGAGGTCTTGGTTTCTCCCGTGTTGGGGAACTACTTATTTATTGGGTAATCTGGCGCAGTTTGCAGCAGTCTTCGAGCCCGGGACAAATCCGGGCTATTCGGTCGACCGCGTTGAGTTCGGAGGCAATGGCGCAACCTCTTATGCATCTGCTTGCGAAGTGGAATTTCTGCGGGAGGCAACGCCCTAATAAGGGAGACTAAAGGTTAGGGCGTGCTGGCAGCTTCCGCGGGTCACGGCAAGCCCACAGCATGCCGGCGCTCAAGAGCGACGGGCGGTCCGAAACCCACTTTCCGCTGCGAGTCTCCCATGCGAACAGGCCGAATCCGAGGCTCTCCAGCAGATCCATCGCGTCTTCCTGCCTGCAACCGGACCTGTCACACCAGTCTGCCTCACATTCGAAAAGAACGGTTACGCGCGGATTAGATTTCAGGAACTCCCTTGCGCCCAAAAGCAGGCGGTACTCCCCGCCCTCGACATCGATCTTCAGAAAATCGACATCATGAGCGCCGCTGCGTGTAGCCCACTGGTCCAATGTCGTCACCGAGACCAGAGCCGCGCCAGGATCGTCTGGGTTGGGCGCGGCGGAGTCGTGCGCCAGATACCGATACGCGTCCCCGAACCCGCGGTCGCTCCGGAGCGGCAGAAGGATGTCGGGAACATCGCTCAGAGCGAGCCGAAAGCTCTGCACACGGTCGCACTCGTTCAAGGAGAGATTCCGCTCTAACCGTGCGAACGTCTCCGGCGCCGGTTCAAAGGACCAAACTGTCCCCGTGGGGCCCACCAGTTTGGCAGCGAGGATCGAATACAGCCCGATGTTCGCTCCCGCATCGACGACCTTCATGCCCGCCTTAAGCGCGGCACTGACTAGAGCCAGCTCGGTTGCCTCAAACAACCGCGGAAAAGCAAGCCATTCGGCCACCTCCCCGTGGGGATAAAGGCGTATGTCCACCTTTCCTGGCAAACGATAATTCAAGGGATCGCTGCCCGGATGCCTAAGGCGAAAAACCGTATGAATAGATCTCCGTATCCACCTCCCTGCAATGGAGTGCCGGATCCTCGATGTCGCGCTCACGACGCCGCATTCCTTCGGTGCATATGGCCTTCAACGAGGGGCGGGACCCCTGTGGAAATCATAGCCTAACCCGGCGGAGCCGGAACCGAACAGGCCCCGATTGCGAAAGTTGGACGCCTTCCGAGAGTATGCTCAAGGCCCCGTGAATACTGATGTTCATGCGTGTCGCCGAAAATTCTCTGCCAGAAAACGCAATGATTTCGATGGACAGGTACTAACGCGACCAGATACCTACCGTATCTCCGATATGGATCGGTACTAGCACCTTGCCGAGAAGGGGACGGGAAATCCCGCGTGCAAGGGAAGCTCCCGGAATGCGGTGCTGTGCAAGCCGGGCCAAAATATATTCCATCGAGTACAAGACGCGTTGCCTTCCAAAATGAATCCAAGTCAGACCAGCCAATTCCCCACAGAGTCGGAGGCTCCTGCGGTTGAAGTAATTCAAGTGCTCAGCCAATAACATGGGCCACTTTTTCCCAAGCACTCGCGCCTCGAGGCTGTCCAGATCGGGAACCGCCAGGAAAACCCTTCCCGCGGGTTTCAGGAGGTGGAGCAAAGCCTCATGAACTGCACTGGATGCGCCACGTGTTCGAAAACGTCCCAGAGGGTTATCGCGTCAAAGGACGCCGGCGGGAAAGGGGCTTCCCCTAGGAGGGAACAGTATACTTCGGCGTCCTCGCCCAGTGTCTGAAGGGCCTTTGAGTATAGCGCTTGAGACGGTTCCACCCCGGCGACCGACCAACCGGCTTGTCGCGCTGCATTTAGAAAGAGGCCCGAGGCGCAGCCGGCATCCAGCAGCCTTCCGCAGCCCGTCGTAAAGCGCTTAAGGACCGTGAGGCGCCGCGCGGCGGTCGCTTGGTGGCCAGCCGCTTCAGACTCGTAAACGCCGACATCCATTTGGCCGTAGTTGAGCCATACGATCCGTATTTGGCCGAACCTCGCGGAAACCAAATCCGCAGTCCATGCACCGCAAGATTCGACCATGCGTGATTTTGCCGCGGGATGCCCCGAACAGGGACGGATCGAGAGCCTCTTCTTCGTCGTCGAGGTGAAGACGGGTGTTGGTAGAGCGGCAAACTGGACACGACGCCTCAGCCATTGTGCACCTTACTTTCGATGTTACGGAGCGTCACGTGGAGCGGCTCGCGACAACGTCCCCCGCCCCGCCGTGGAGCGACGATTCCGATGCCGCAACGACTTCCCCAAAATCGAGACTAATGCGGCAAAATAGCTGGGGGCGACGCCCGCAATCCGGAACGACGAGCTTCCCATATCGATGGTGCGATTGATCCAGGAGATCGGGACTTCCTCGATGTCATAGCCCGCCAACAAGGGCTTCAACCCAGTTTCCACATTTGCCGCGAAGTGGGGCTGCTGGATCTCCAGGGTCTTAAGGATTTCCGCTTTGTACAGTTTCAAATTATTGGAAATATCGCGCATGCGCACGGGCAGGACGAGGTTGGCCAGGAGATGAAACGACCGGTTGCAAAAGATCTTGAAAAACGGATAATTGATGAGCAACGAGTCGTGCGAAAAACGGCTGCCGATCGCACCGTCGCGCCCGCGGGCGATGGCGTCGAACATATCGCGAAGCTCGGGGAGGATCTGGATGAAATCGCTATCCATAGTCAGGATATAGCGGCCCGTAGCGGCGGCATAACCGTCGCGCAACGCACGGCCGACGCCGTTGGGAGGCTGTCGATCCACGAGCTTGACGCGCGGCTCGCGCCGGGCGGCTTCCCGGGACGCCTCGGCCGTCCGGTCATTGCTGTTGTCGTTCACGATGACGATCTCATGAATGTATGGACTGTAGAAACGCACCAGGGAGTCGACTAAAGGTCCGACGTTCATCTCCTCGTTGTGACAAGGGACGACGAACGAGACAGAGCCATATAGGTCGCGATGTTCGGCCAGGTTCACCTTCGGCCGGCGGGCTTCTTCGCTGCCGGGTTTTTGCGCGCGAATGTACAGAGTCCCGCACAACTCCTTCAGCAAAGGCGTATGCTCGACCGCGAAGGCGAGGGATTGCAGAGCTGAGATCGCAAACCGCGGCGCCCACGGATGAATGATGTCGTAGGGGATGGTGTCGATATCCACAAAACCCTGGTGCGAGGCAATCCGCATCACTTGATATTTGCGCAAGGAGGCATGGCATGACGATTGCCCGACCCAGCGGTGCGGCAAAAGGCTTTTCACAATGGACTGCGGATTCCAAAAGTTCGCCTCGAAAAACAAGAGCTGTCCGCCCGGTTTGAGCAACCGATGGATGGCCCGCAGGTTATGATCGACCAAGTCGTGACACAAGATGGCCGTCCCGACGATGTAATCGAAACTCGCGCTTGGAAGCTCGGCAAGATCCTTGATGAGCTGAGAGCGCACGTTGGGAAGCGGCCGTGTGGATTGGGCAAAATTTTCATTGAAGACGGCTGCCAGGATCGGATTCTCACCGCGGAGGACCGTCGCGAGATGTTGCGTCCACAAGCCGCTGCCGGCGCCTAATTCGAGGATCGTTTCTCCGGGAAGAACGTGGAAACAGTGGCGGACGGCGATGGCCCGCCATCTGAGCTTATACGGCGAAGTCGAGGGGTAGCGCAACCAGTAACGCTCGCGGTCGCGCTCCATTTCGGCGAGATTTTGTTCCAGTTTCATAGGCGGTCCAGACTGCGCTTACTCATGGATGCCTCAACTCCCTCCTTCGCTACGCCCGTTTGGCAATTTGCGGCGAAAAAAAACACGCCCTAGGCAGGCCCGGTGTAGCAGCGAAAGCTAGTCAGCCCCTGAGGATGATTGGCCTGTCCGGCGCCTCCAACCGGCGGCAATCTCCTCAAAAATAGCCGGCAGCGTCTTAGCGATTTTCCATTTGTCGTAATGCGTTTGCATTTTTCGCAGGTCGCTGTAGTAGCAGATATGATCACCAATGCGGTTCTCGTCGATGTAGCGCCAATTCATCTTTTTCCCTGTGACATCCTCGGCCATGCGAAAGGCTTCCAAAATCGAGCAGGAGTTCAACTTCCCGCCGCCGAGGTTGTAGACCTCGGCCACCCGCGGGGATTTCCAGAACTCCAGCATAAACCCGGCCACGTCCTCAGAATGGATATTGTCGCGCACCTGCTTCCCTTTATATCCATAAACCTTGTATTCGCGCCCTTCGACATTACATTTCAGCAGATAGCTCAGAAACCCATGCAACTCGACGCCCGAATGATTCGGGCCGGTGAGGCAGCCGCCCCGCAGGCAGCAGGTGGGCATGCCGAAGTAGCGGCCATATTCCTGAACCATGACGTCGGACGCGACTTTGGAAGCGCCAAAGAGGGAGTGCTTGCTTTGGTCGATCGGGAAATCCTCGGCGATGCCGTGCTCGAAGGCGGGGTCGGCGTAGTCCCAACGTGTCTCGCCTTCCGTGAGCGCAAGCGTGTTGGGCCGGTCTCCATACACCTTGTTCGTCGACATGTGGATGAACGGCGATTCCGGACAATGACGCCGCGCCGCCTCGAGCAGGTTCAGCGTTCCGAGTGCGTTTACCTCGAAGTCGAGAAACGGGATCGCCGCCGCGCGATCGTGTGACGGCTGGGCCGCGGTGTGAATGATGAGATCTGGCTTCAGTTCGCCTATGAGAGCCAGAATTCGTTCGCGGTCGCGAATATCAATCGCTGCGTGACGATAGTCGGGGATTTCAGACTGGAGCTGTCCGAGGACCCAGCTTGTATCGCCCTCCGGTCCAAAGAAGACAGCTCTGTGATTGTTATCGATGCCGGTCAGAGAGAACCCCAGCCGGGCGAACGAACGTGTGACCTCGGAGCCGATCAGGCCGCAAGATCCGGTTACAAGGACTTCCGGTCTTTGTCGCATCAGTTTAGGCGGCGAGCAGCGTCGCCAGAGATCCACTGTAGCAAAGCAGATTGAGGAGCAGCTACGATCCGCGCTGCTGGATCATGCGGGATCAGGCGCTGGCTCGCCGCTCGATTCCCGACGCCGGCGAATTTCTTAAAACCGCGACTATGTTCGACCGGAGGTTCCTGAGCCCTTCCCGCCGGCACAATCGAATCCACAACAGTTCCAGGATCACAATCGGTCCTAGGATTACAGTCAGCGCCGAAGTGTCCGTCAAGGTGAGGCGTACGACCGAAAAACCAACCTCCGCGCCCACGTGCCGTATTGCCTTAGGCGTATTCATCCTGTAGAAAGTGGGGAAGACGTCTTCCTCCCTCCGTTTCTCGAAGAGCCGAACTAGCCGGTTCTTCAACGCCTGAGGAACCAGCGAAGCTCCAAAGATCGCGAAGTTCAGGTAATTCGGAGTGTGGAAGATGAACAGGCCGCCAGGCTTCAACACTCTCCGGATCTCATGGAGAATTTCGTGGGCATCGCGCAAATGCTCCACCACCATATTGGCGGTCACCAGGTCGAAAGCACCGTCCCGGAACGGCAATCGCTCCAGGCTGCCCTCCACCCTATCGCGCAGACCCTCGTGCCTCAGCAGGCTCGCGCGGTTCAGATCGATCCCTACAAGCTGTTTGCTACGCCGGATCATCTCTTGCTGCTCGGCCGTCATCCATTCAGTAAAGAGATGCCGCCCACACCCTAGATCGAGCCATACGGCTGCCTCGCACAGGTTTTGTTTCAGTTCCCGCCAGTAAACATATTGAGAACTCGCGTGTCCAGGGACAATCCTTTTCTCGAGCCACCAATAGAACCGGTATAGCCGGACTCTCACGGACATCGAAACTAGGGTCCTTGTAGAGAACCTCCAGCCGGCCGGAGGGCGGTCGCTCTATTGGGGACGAGGGCGCCCCCACTCCGTGACTCCGGCTGGCGCAGGCCCGCGGCGGGTCCAAGGGCGCCAACCATGTCCGGTCGCTGCACGCCGATTTGCGCCAACTCCCCCGAGGCGCCGCGGCTCAGCGCGAAAATGAGCCCGCTAATAATGGGAATCGTCGAGGAGTACGCAAAGTGGGCGAAGAAGCCGTAGGCCATGGTGTTCAACAGGACCAGCCAGAGCGCCGTCGCGGCGGCCCGAATTTCCGGCGCGTCGGGGTGCAGCGCCAGCCGGCCATCGCGCCGCAAGGCGCGCATCGCGCGCCAGTCCATCGCTAAAACAGCGACAAACAAGACCAGTCCGGTGATACCGGTTTCGCTGGAGAGCTGTGTATATGTATTGTGGGTCCCACGCCACGTTCCTGGCTGCCCTTCACTTGCCGCGAGGTCATTTTCCGCGACCGCAAACATGCCGATTCCCACACCCATCAGGGGGTGTTGGGCCGTAATCTCCAGGCTCCGCTTCAGCACGGTCATGCGGCTCTCGGTGGAACCCTCCGCCTCCTGCTGGACGCGTAATTCCGTCTGGGACGTGGGCTGGTTATCGGATTCAAACAGCAGCGCAAACCGCTCGACAGCCAAACCTGGCGCGAGAATGAAGCCCAGCAACATCATAAGGACCAGGAGGGCGACGATCCGCAGCCGACTCGCCAGCGAGTACTGCATAATCAGGAAGGGAACAGTCACCAACAGCGCCAACATCGCCCCGCGCGAGCCGCTCTCGACGATCACCACGATAAAAGCCGCCAGCGCCGCGATTCCAATGACCCGCGAGACCCTTCCCTCCTTCGGGTTGTGAACAACGAAGCACCAGAATAAAAGGCCCATGCACATGGCGGCCGCCAGATAATTCGGATTAGCCAAAGTGGGACTCAAAGGGAGGTAAAGGCGGCCCTCTACGGCTGCGCCCGCGGCCAGCGCAAGCACCCCGGAGGCCAGCAAAGCCCAGGCGGTCACGCGGATGGCCTGGATGGCCTGCCGAGAGGTCACGGTGACACTGGCGACGAGAAAGAACGTGCAGGCCGCCCTCAGCCATTCTTGTTCGAAGACGGCGGCGCTTCCACCTCGCCACACGCTGAGCAGGACAGTAAGCGCAAACCAGGCGGTAAGGCACAGGAACAGGACTCCCAACGCCGAAGTCATCGTCTTCCACAGGTTCCCACTCAGGATCGCTAACAGACCCGTGATTCCCCCAAGGATCACCATTAAGTGCAAAGAGGGCGGGCCCACTTCGATAAGGCGGCTGGTGATGAGGAAGAGAAAAATCATATTGCAGCCGAATCCCACCTTTTCGACCGCGGTTGGGACAGGCATTGCCAGCGTCGAGGGGCGGCGTAGTGGCAGCGCGCGTCCCGGGAGCCATCGAGCCGGCGCAGCGGCTCGCGGCGAGAAGCTTGCACCAAATGCACCCGCCACGGGCCAAGTCTGGGGGGTTTCTCCTTGACCCCGCGCCGCAGGCAGTAGGTTTTGCGCTCTCGGTTTGAAACGGCTCATCCTGTTATCCTTTCCGCCCAGCAGCGGATCGTCAGCCGCTATGGTCCAGGGTAGCATCGCTGGTGGAGTAGCCGTATAGCCGGTCTCAGGGCGGGATTCGCCGCTGGGCCGCGCCGATGCTGGCGTACCTGCATTTCCATATTTCCGGCGTGCTAGCGGACGTCACTCTGGCTACGCGGCTACCCAGACGGTCGTTTTATCGCGGACAATTCATGGAGGCTCTGTGGGATGGCGTAGGGCGGACGCTATCGCGACGGCGGCGGCACGTAGACAGCATAATATCCGTCGTCATAAGCCTTGCGCGAGTCTTCAATCAGCCGCTTGGCCCAGGAATAGGCCGGGGATTTCTCGAGCCGGGCGTCTTCCATTACCTCGCGCTTCATCGGGTCAAGCACGATCACGCTTCCCCTGCGGCCCGACGCATAGCCGAGCTTCCAATCGTCCAGCAGTTCCCTGTCCGGCTGCAAAGACAGCCAGAGCGCAACGGGACCGAAGATCAGATCTCCCGGTTTAGAATACTGCCGGATTGCTTCAATCGCGGGAAGATAACTTTTTTGCAGCAACCGCTGGTGGTCCCGAGAGGCAAGCCCCGCTAACTGCAATCCCGCCAAAGCGGCAAGCGCAAGTACTGCCAGCGACTGCCCCCACCCGCCGGGTTTGGGCGCGCGAAGAACCGTTATGGCGAGACAAGCGGAAAAGACAGCCGTGGTGTGCGGAAGGTAGTAATAGTTCTTGGACGGGGCGATGAAGGCCAGAACGGCGAAATCAATCGCCGCGAGAATCAAGAGCACCCGCACCAACGGATCTCGACGGATCCGTCCGATGCAAAGGCTTCCGGCCAATCCGGCGCAATACGCCAGGAGGACAATCGATTTACTGCGATTCGCCAGGGGCATGCCAGGTCCGAGCCCAAAACTATTGACATAGCGGCGGATGATTTCCTGCCGTAATGACCCTACAGGGCTAAAGCCCGGAGGAACTCCGTTAGCGCCTCTGGCCTGATTGAGACTGCCTCTGGTCTGCTCTAGAAAGCCAGCGACGTCTGCGCGGATATAAGCTCCCCAGGCCGCAGCGCCAAGAAGGTAGGGAAGCGCCGCGAGCGCTACATGAGGCGCTCGTAACCGCTTCCAATCGCAGTCAAGCATCAGGAAACCGAGGCCGAAAAAATACATCATTCCGGTGGCGTGTGTGAGACAAGAGGCCGCGACAAGTGCGTTGCCGGCCAGGACCGCGCCCGGCAGGCATACCCTCCGCAGCAGGCAATAGGCGGCGATGCCGCAGGTACCCAACGCCAGGCACATCATGTCCATTCGACCCAGCGCCGCCGAGAGCTGAAAGAAGTAGCCGAGCCCGATGAATCCAGCCGCGAGTATCGCCAGCGCCGGGGAGTTTCCACCCGTTCGGATCAGCACATACCATGCCGCCATCGCAGTCAGTCCCCAAAGCATGGCCGTCGAGCGGACCTGCGCGAGACCGAAACCAAATAATTTGAAAAACGGCACGTTTGCCAAAAAATACAGTGGCGGCATCCAATATGTGTGGCGCGGCATCGATCCGACGCGCAGTGCGCCCTGCTCCCCGTAGATGGTGGTCCCCATAAAGCCGTGGAATGCGAGGTTATAGCTGGGATTGGCGTAGCCCGCTTCGTCCCCGTCGGGGCGACTGGTGCGCGCGGTGGCAAGGGCGAACCCCAGATAAAGCGATAGGATTACAGCCAGGAGAGCGGCGCGCCGCCGTGGGCTTTCAAGAAACGGGATGGTGTAGGTGTAGGGCAAATCGATACGGCGCATCGAGGGCGTATTATAACACTGGCGATTGGTGCAGATGGCGCATCGTGGCATTCGGTGCACTGGCCTAACCTCTCAGAATTGCGATTACGTGCACGAATTCTCAGAGCCCCAGCTTCCCGCTTGACGCCATTCTCGTCTTCCTGCTCGCGGCGCGCATCGCCACGGGAGACCGGTTGCCGAGGCGTACCCGAAGGAGCACATTGCGGGCGTATATTGGCCAGGACTGGTGAAGACGTACGAAAAGGATTCGCATGCGCTTTTTGAGCCGGTCTCCGAATCCGACCTCTGGATTCTATACTGACGAAGGATTAGGCCGCCCGGGACGTTAGGGAATAGGCAAGCAATTTCGAGCAATTTAAACGTCTTTTTTGTCGTTTTTTTTGCTGAGTGTCCGGCTGACGATCCTTCGGCTTTGGTCTTGTTACCAAGACACCGGAAGAATGTTTTAATTCCCAGTAGTTTTCCGTAGCGCCTACGTTTTCCACAGCGTCTACAATGTTAAAGGCAGAGTAGGAGCCAAATCCGTAGTTAAGAAAGAAAATCCGTGACAGCACATAGTTTACGGGGGAGGTTCTATGAATGTGACGCAGATCATCACGCAATTGCGTGAGGAGCGAGCTGCTTTGGACGAGGCGATCGCGGTGCTCGAGAGAATCGCGCGATCCGGACCGCGGGGCCGGGGCCGGCCGCCGAACTGGATGTCTGGGACGCCTGGCGGCGAGGGGGGCGCCGTTAGTCCGAAACGAGTCTTCAGCGCGGCCACCAAAAAGAAAATGGCCGAGGCCCAACGCAGGCGCTGGGAGGCTTACCGAAAGGCGAAAGAACACGCCTGAGCGGGCCAGTCGCGGCGCATCCCTTCACAGTCTCCAGACGAAATCAGGCCTTCAAGAAATTCCGGATTTCCTCCAACGTTTCCTTGGGCGCACTTTCCTGCAGGGAGTGGTTGCCCGGCAGGCCCTTGCCCGAGACGTTGACGCCTTCTTCCTTCCAGACTGCGAGGACATCGTAAAGACGTCCCATGGCTCCGTTGGCGGCCCAAAGCGTCAGCAGCGGGCATTGGATGTGTTTGCCGGCCTTGATATCGGCTTCGTCGTTCAGCAAGTCGATCGAGGCGGATGCCCGGTAATCTTCGCACATCGCGTGAATGTTCTCCATGGTCGCCGAGGTGCGCAAATACTCCCGCTGCACTTCATCGCGCGCGTTGGCGAGTTGCCGCTGATTCGTGGCGAAAAGATCGTTTTCCGGGCCCGGCGCTTCGCGCAGATAGTTGAACCAATGGAAATACGCTCGCGCGAACTCAGCGATCGTGTGGGGGTGGCCATCCTTATCGAGCCAAGTCGCATGGCTGTAGAGATAATGAGCCGGCACGATGTCGAGCACTGCGAGCTTGATCACCGCTTCGGGATGGTCCAGCGCCAACCTCCTTCCCACACGCCCTCCGCGATCGTGGCCGACCACCGGAAACCGGTTATAGCCCAGATGCCGCATGACCTCGAGTCCGTCCAAGGCCATGGGCCGCTTGGAATAATTCGAGTGGTTTTCGCCGTCGGGAGGTTTGCTCGAATCGCCGTAGCCGCGCACGTCGCACATCACAAGCGTGAAATCCTTGGCCAGATCCGGCGCGATCAGCCGCCAGGTAATCAGCGATTGCGGCGCGCCATGCCACATAAGAACCGGCGGCCCGGAGCCGCCGATTACTGCGTTGATTTCCGCGCCGGAGGTTTTGATGCGCTCGTTGCGGAATCCCGGCGGAAACAAATGCTTCCAGGCCGGTTCGCCGGCCGCCGCGCTCGAGTCCTGCCCACAAATCTTTCGCGCCGCTAATGCGGCCGCGCCCGCAACCAACAAATCTCTGCGACTGGATTTCATCCCGGCCTCCTATTTGTATATAGTACGGGGTCGGCGCCGCATCCGGGGAAGAAAGTCATCCGCGAATAGTATACAGCATAGGCTAAACTCTAAAAAGAACGGAGACCACCTGCTTACGTGTGCGGCTCGAACCGAGCTTGCGTCATCGCAAGGCCTTACAAATCCGCGACCGTAAGGGGGCGGGCCGATTCAGCCCTTTTGCCCATATGATTCGGTTTCGCCGCCTCTCGATGCCCGAGGCGCCCTGGGAGCAGCTCGACGCAATGCCGGATCGCGCGATCTACCAGACACGGGCCTGGATTGAATTCGTCAGTGAAGCGCAGGGCGGCGAACCGGTTGTTGCCCAGATCAGGGAAGAGACAAGCCAGGATTCGCGGATTCTGGGCTACTTCTCGGGCGTCCTGATCCGCAAAGCGGGCGTTCCGATTTTGGGCAGCCCTTTTCCCGGCTGGACCACTCCCTATATCGGCTTCAACTTGCTGCCGGGCGTATCCCGGTCGATGGTATTGCCGGCCTTTGCGGAATGGGCCTTCGGCTCGCTGGGTTGTTGGCACTTCGAGATTTGCGACCAGAGTTTTTCCGAAGAAGACGCGGCGGGGCTGGGGCTCCATCGCGGCTATTACGAAACGGGCTGCACCGATCTCGCCCTATCCGAAGACCAGCTTTTCGCGAACATGACCAGCGCGTGCCGGCGTTGCATTCGCAAAGCGGAAAAATCTGGAGTGCAGATCGAAGAAGCGAACGATGATGCATTTGCCGGCGAGTACTACGAGCAGCTCAAGGATGTCTTCGCCAAGCAAGGCCGGACTCCGACGTATGGAGTCGAGCGCGTCCGGCTGCTGATGAAGCATCTGCTTCCGACCGGCAATTTGCTGGTGGTGCGCGCGCGTTCCCCGGAAGGCCTCTCCATCGGCACCGGCATTTATCCCGGTTTCAACGGGTGCGCGGAAATGTGGGGCAACGCAAGTTGGCGCGCCCACCAAATCTGGCGTCCCAACGAGTCCTTGCATTGGTACGCCATGCGGTACTGGAAGAAACGCGGCGTGAAGACCTTCGACTGGGGGGGCGGGGTGGGCTACAAAGAGAAATTCGGAATGGAGGTGGTTCGCATCCCGGCGTTTTACCGGTCGCGCATGCGATGGATAAGCGCGGTTCGGGACGCCGCGCGCTTGCTATACTACAAATCGCGCCCGTTGGTGGCGCGGCTTCAGTGGAATCGCCAGGCATGACCGACGCGGGAGTGGTGAAGCGCGAAGAACTCTCCGACGCGATTGGTTTGCTGCGGACTTTGAACGTTTCTTACGGCGGAATCACCACAACCGGGCTTTATCGCTTGTTCTGCACCAGCCCTTCGATGCTCACGGTCGTCTGCCGTGAACAGGGGCGCTGTGTCGGGATCGTGGTTGTGGAGTTAGATCGCCGCTGGTTACGGACCCACCCGTTCCTGGCGTTTCAGATGTTGTCGCGGCGCCTGATCCGGCCCGGGCAGTCGGCTACCGCGCCTTCCGCTCCGCCGGATTTGCCCGCCGGGACCATCTATTCGCCGTGCCCCAGGGAATGGCGCGGACCTACGGCCCGCGTCCTGTTCGTCGGCGTTGATGAGCAATACCGCGGCCGCCGGCTTGCCGCGGCGATGTATCGTGAAGTCTTCCCGCAGCTTGCGCAGCGCGGCCGGACGGAGCTGCTCATTCGTATTGGCGCTAATAACGCGCCGAGCCTCGCCCACCATCTCCATGCCGGCTGGAAACTGTACTTCGACGGGCACGTAGTGACGGCGCTCACACCAGTGCCGCAGGCTAAGATGAGTGCCAAAAGCTGATGCCTAAATACTGAACGCCGACAACTTGGGATTAGGCCGGTTCTAAGGTGAGCAGCCGCGCCAGATCGGCGGCGCAGTCCGAGAATCGTTGGTTTTGTGCGAATCGCGCGGCTTCGCCCCCTCCGTGCCAATATTGATGAGACAGTTCTCCTGGTCCTAATTACTGAGCAGGGCGAGAACAGGAATCAATGTGAAGAAGAACGGAATATCTTCGGCTTCTCCCACGGTCTTGCCTGCCGCTGAACGTAGGGAGGA
>DATDGT010000379.1:0-3657 GCA_036521975.1 Bryobacteraceae bacterium | reverse complement strand
GTCGGGCAGACTACCGGGCGCGGACGCATGGATCAGGAGCACAAAGCACACGGCTGCGCGGTCAAGGATATCTATGTCTATCCGCTGGTCCGCGATGTCCGCAACCGGCTATGCGGTGATCTCACGTGGTAAACAAATACGATCACTCGTGCGAGCGGAACCGACGCCACTCTTTGGTCGATCTTCGTCACGCGCGACGCCAGCCGTCTGTGGGCTGTCGGAAATGGAGGTACGATTCTGCAGTCAAACGGCGGCGAAAATTGGAGTCCCCAGACCAGCGGCACGCCCAACAGCCTTCGCTCGATTTTCGGAACGCCCGACGGAAGCCGCCTCTGGACAGTCGGCGAAAATGGCACAATCCTGGAATCGCGCGATGGTGCGCACTGGACCGCCCGCGCAGCTCCCACTGTCAACACCCTCACATCCATCTCCGGAACCGCCGACGGCAAGCATCTGTGGGCCGTCGGCGCGGCAGGCACAATTCTCGAATCGCACGGCCGCTAGCGAGGCGGCTGTAAGCTATTGATATTAAATCGGAAATCTCTGTGGTTGACCGAAAATCAGTCGAAATTGGACATCTATCCGCGCATAACTTGACGCTTGGGATGAGCGCCAAATTATTGATCCAGATGAGGATCGGCCCATTTTCCGTCCGCAGGGAGCGGGAGTTTTGTCGGGTTTCCTTCTTTTTATATGCAACCCGACAAAACAGGCTCCTGACTCCTGACTCCTGTTCCTTGACGCCGGGCGCTGACTTGGATATAGTGCTGGACATGAGGTACGGTATGAGTCTTCCAATACGCGCACTTCTCTTCGTGGCGGGAATCGCGGTCGCGGCCGGTCCCGCCCTGGGGCATCATTCGTTGAGCCAGCAGTTCGACCTGATGCAATCGATCATGCTTACAGGGACGGTCACCAAGGTGGATTGGTCAAACCCTCACGTCCGCCTCTACCTGGACACCGGATCGGCCCGCAGCGATGTCATGCACTGGGAACTGGAAATGTCTAGTCCCAATCAGTTGATCTTGCATGGTATAAAATTCGACAACCTCCGGCGCGGCGACCGGATCACGGTAACCGCTCACCCTGCCCGGGATGGATCGAATTGGGGCTTCGCCCAGAAGATCAAGCTTGCCAAATAGGCCTGAAAGCTGAAAGCTTGTCACTCCCTCACGGTCGCGGCTCCGCAACGCCCGGCGCCGCTACGGGATCACTTCGATCGTCACTCGCCTTTGGGAAGGATCGGTCTTGCCATCGGCCGGCTCGGACTCCATCTTCCAATCCGTACGCACCGCGGCCACGCCTAATCCCTCAAGCAGCGTAGCAATCGCCTTCGCGCGCTTCTCGGCAAGCCCGGGTTTTTCAACCAGGCGCTCCCCGTTCGAGAGCAGGCTGGTGGCGCGGTAGCCGGTGACTCTGACCCCTGCTGAGCCGCGACCAGAGGGAGCAGTTGCATAAGCGGCGGCTCTCCGCACGGTTCCGGTAGATCCAAATTCGACATAGTCGTCGTCGAACGCAAACAGAACCGTAAACTCTTGCCGGCCCGCAAGAGTTTCAGAGGGCGGCGCCGCTTCTGTAATCAGACGCTGCGATGCCGGCCCGGCCCCACGCGCGGCCGGTGGCGCCTCGATATCCGGTTCGGGCGGCAGCAGCGTGTTACAAGCCAGGTCGACCTCTTTCAAAGTCGAAATCGAGAGAGGCTTGAGCGGAATGCCGCCACAGACTCGCGGACCTTCCGCCACACGCCCCTCCACCAATACTTTGTGCTTCAGTTGCGGCGGATGAAACTCCGCCGTAATGTCCTGCTGAATGCCGAGAAAATACAGTTCCCCGTCATATTCGGCCAGAAAACACGGAACGGTTTTGGTATCGCGCACGATCGGGCAGGCGACGAAGTTTCGTTCCTGCGCCGCCACTATCGCGGCCGCCAGCAGAAAAAGCCCACACGCGACCCTCACGACCCGCACTCTAAAGGGCCCCCAAAAAATTGGCCAGATCGTCCTTCTCCGTCTCGGAAAGCTTCATATCGAAGCGGCGGTCGTAGAAGTCTACGACTTCGCGCAGGTTTTTCGCCGACCCATTGGAGAAATATGGCGGGCGCGCCGCCAGTCCGCGCATTTGCTGCATGACGATCGATCCCACATCTACGCAGCGGCCGGAAATCAGCGCCCTGCCTGGGTCAGTGCTGTAGATAACGCGGCCCAGATAGGGATGCGGATCGGCGTTGGACCGGCAGGTGATCTTGAATACAGGAAGCTCGGCCGATTCCGCCCACGTGCCCGGCTCTGTCCAGGTGGGATAGTTCGTTGTACCCACGTCGACCCAGCCGGCCGACAAATCCTGTCCGGTCATTTGCGCGTTGTGGCAAGTGGCGCACGTCCGTTTCAGCGGATTTCCCAAGCCGATCGAATTGATGTGCGCCGCGTCGCGCAGCCAGAACTGGCGGAACATGAAAATCTTTGCGCCGCGCGCGATGGAGTTGCGGTAGTAGTCGTTGCCTTTCCAGGCGTCAAGCAACCCGAATACTGGATCGAAATCGTTGTCTCCCAATACGCCCGGGCGGCGATCGCGCAACGCCACCGGCCCCAAACCGGAAGATCCGCGCGGATCGATCAGCGGGCCGGCGAAGACGTGTTCCGATTGCGCCGCGTAGACCTGCGATTCGAACGCTACGATTGCGTCCAACTGCGCCCGGGACGGTGGTTCGTGCGCTTCCTCATGGCCCAGAATGGCGTCCAGCGCCTGGGTCTTTAACGTTGGCTCCCGCGCATCCGACATAAGGTTCATGCTGACCGGCCGGCCGCTCTCCGGATCGGTGTCCGCCAGCATGCCGGTTTTTAGCACGATGGTCTGCGCTCCGGAAATCACATACTTCAAGTTCGCAGCCGGACGCGGGCGCCGGTAGACGGACACGGTGGGATGCGCGCTCTTCAATCCATAAGTCGCGCTCAGGTTGCAGCCTGTCGGGTCACGCACCACTTCAATCGAGAATTCCACCGGCTTCGGCGAACCGTCGGCGTTCCGTGGCGGCCATGGCAGCGGGATCCGGAACAGACCGCGGTTGAGCAGCAACGAATGGGATTTTTGGTCCTGCTGAGGCAAATCGGGGCAATTCGATCCATCGAACGCCGCAAACACCGGATCTTTCCCGTCTGTCGCAAGCCATCGTTGCCGCAGGCCCTCAGCGGAAACGCTCATCCCCCATGCCGGCTGATGGCAATTGACGCAGGCCCGCCCGTTCGAGCCGAGCGGCGTGAAGAACGGGTGCCCGCTCGTGTCCACCGGTCCCGAAGCCTGAAGCACGCCTAGTTTTCCGAGGAAATTGTCGAATTCGTCTACCGCGGGCAAGACCTCTTTGCCGCCCGGTTCGACCCATACGGATCGCAAACCTTGATACTGCGCAGCCAGAGTCAGCGGGATTGAGATGAGGAGAAGAACTCTACGCATGTCGTTTTGGCGATCTTTTTCAGGTTACCGGCTCCGTTCCGGCAGCGCAACTGCCGCTATTGACAAGCATGCCCTCCGTGCCAATATTGATGAGACAGTTCTCCTGGTCCTAATTACTGAGCAGGGCGAGAACAGGAATCAATGTGAAGAAGAACGGAATATCTTCGGCTTCTCCCACGGTCTTGCCTGCCGCTGAACGTAGGGAGGACG
>DATDGT010000378.1:0-10614 GCA_036521975.1 Bryobacteraceae bacterium | reverse complement strand
AAAACATCTAACGTTGTAAATGTTCTATATGTTACGGGAATAGCAGAGGCCGCCAACGAAACGTCCGGGCGGCTATCGGAATGGGCCGAGCTCGATGAACCGCGCCTCAGATGCGTCTATTTTGCGCCGGAAAGTAGCTAGTAACCGCTCATTCGCTACCACGGCTTGCCCCGGCGACAGCCCTCCATCGGTGGGGCACGCGGCGGTGAACAATCGCCTCGAAGACACGCTTCGCCGCGTCATTCGCGAAGAGTCTCCCGTGCCGCAGCGCAGCCTCGCTGTGCCGGCACGATACGGGCGAAAAGATCTCAGGCTGCGAACCCCCATACGCAATTCATCGAGCTCCCGCGTCGCCTTTCTTCGGCCACCTTCAGCTTGGCCGGTCAGTTCCGAGATCCTCCTGTCGAGCGAGCGTTTCGAACTCCTGACTCCTGACTCCTGAGATTTCCCTTCGGGCTCCGAGTCCGACACACTTTCCCCCGAAACCGTTTTACCGGTGGGGCCGGATGCCGAGTCATCGCTTTCGGCGGGCGAGTCAGCCGATTTCCGGCGGGCTGAGGCGCCGCGGTTGATTGGATTACCGCTCCCAATCTGTGGGCACCTTACTCCGAATCCCACCCCGTATCAACACCTTTTTGTGGCCGGCCTCCGCGCCGCGATTCCCCAGGGCGGCGTCGTCAGCCAACCCAGCCCCCCCGAGAGGGCGGGGGTGTAAAGATAGCCTTTCTGTGGCACGTCGGCCAACCCAACGCGGCCCAGCTCGGCGCCTTCCGTTCACTCGTTCTTCCGGACCGGGCATCACGGTGTAAGCTCTGCAAATCAAAGGGGAAAACGCCATGGGCGATCGAAAATCGGTACAAATTTTACATTATCCGCGCATAACTTAACGCTTGGCGTAAGCCCGCAAACTATTGATACAGATGAGAATCGCAGTGTTTTCCCGCTCCAGCAAGCACCGAGTTTTGTCGGGTTTCCTTCCTTTTATATGCACCCGACAAAACCCCACCTAAACTGCACGAAATGTTGAAAGTCAAGTTAGCCTCGCCCGTGAGGCTGCACGTACCCGGAACGCTGGTCCCCCGTACCCGGAACGCTGGTCCCCGCCCTGACGGGGCGGGGCTGAATCGCGGCGAGGCCAAAGCGCGATTCGACCGAGGCTAACGCAGGCCTTGAACTTGTTTTGCATCGTTATCCCGCTGTGCCCAAAAGTCCCATGTCGGAACATCAACAACTTCCACGAGCCCCGTCGGAAGTTCATGGAGAGAAACTCCAGCGGGCGGATTTTTAATTCGCCGCTAACCGGCAATTGGCAACCACGGCCTGTCCCAGCGACAGGCCTCCATCGTTCGGAGGAACGCGATGGTGAATAAATGTTTCAAAGCCCCGCGCGTGCAGGCGGGCCAGTGACTGCTCCAATACGCGCAAATTCTGAAACGTGCCGCCGCTCAGGCAGACGCGGTTTAAACCTTCCGATGCGCGAATCCTCCCGCAGGCTTCCACGATCGCTTGCGCCATTGTGCGATGGAAGCGCGCGGAGATAGCCGGAACGGGCGAGGTGCCCGCGAAATCGCCCACGATGGCCCGGATGGTTTCCCGGAAGTCGATTCGAAATGGTTCGCCGTCCGCGATATCGAACGGATAACTTCCCGCCGAGTTGTTCGCAACCGCCTCCAACTCCACCGCCGCCTGCCCTTCGTAAGTCGTTTGGTGCCGGATTCCGAGGATCGAAGCCACGGCATCGAAGAGGCGGCCGCATGAGGAAGTCTCCACCGTTTGAATGCGCCGCGCGATCATCGTGTGTACGAACGCGATCTGCTTCGAAGGAATTTCCTGAAACAGCGGCAGCGGAAGCGCGGCGGCCTCGTTCCCAAACGCTGCGTCCAGGTAGGCCAGCGCGCTGCGCCAAGGCTCGCGCACCGCACGATCGCCGCCGGCCAGCGGAACGTAGCCAAAGTGCCCGCGCCGCTCGAAATCGCCGTAATCGCAGACCAGGAATTCGCCGCCCCAAACCTGCCCGTCCGTGCCGTATCCCGTGCCGTCCAGCGCCACGCCGATCACGCGGCCGTCGATGCCGTTGTCCGCCATGCAGCTTGCGATATGCGCGTGATGATGCTGTACGCCGATCGGGCGAAGGCCGGATTGCTCCAGCGCATAACGCGTGCTCAAATAATTCGGATGGAGATCGTGCGCGGCCGCTTCCGGCGACACTCGAAAGAATCTCTCCAAGTGCCGCAGCGTTTCCCGGAAGAACTCCATGGTCTCGAGGTTTTCCAGATCGCCGATATGCTGGCTCAAAATAGCATAGTGGTCCTTCGTGAGGCAGAGCGTGTTTTTCAATTCTCCGCCGCATGCCAGGACTTCCCGAACCGGCATCCCTAAATCCACCGGATCGGGTGCGAATCCGCGGGAACGGCGTACCGGGTACGCGCGCCCCTGAAAGCTTTGGACCACAGAATCGTCCACTCGCGTCTGAATTTCGCGATTATGCAGCAGGAAATAATCCGCCAGTCCCCGAAGCCGCGGCCAAGCCTCCCCGTTTCGGCTGACAATCGGTTCTTCGCTCAAATTTCCGCTGGTCATTATGAGTGCGCCGTAGCTCGCTCCCTCAAACAGCAGATGGTTCAGCGGCGTGTACGGCAGCATCGCGCCCAACCGGGCGTTGCCGGGAGCTACATGAACGGAAACTGCGGCGTCTTCTCGGCGGGGGAGCAGAACAATCGGCCGCCGCGCGGAATCGAGCAGCGCGCGGTCCGCATCCGTAACGAAACAGAGCCGCTCCACCGTCTCAAGGTCCCGCGCCATGATCGCGAACGCTTTCCCGTTGCGTCTCTTCCTTTCGCGCAGCAGGCCCACCGCGCGATTATTTGACGCGTCGCAGGCCAGATGAAAACCACCCAAGCCTTTCACGGCGACGATTCTCCCTTGTTCGAGCCACCGCCGCGCCCGCTCCAGAACGCCGCAATTTTCCAACCCCGAGGCGAATTCCACCGGCGCGCCCGCCTCCATTTCTTCGGCGCTCACTAGGGCCAATCCAGGCCCGCACTCCGGGCACGCATTCGGCTCAGCGTGAAAACGGCGGTCCAGGGGGTTGTCGTATTCGGCTTGGCATTTCGCGCACATGCCGAATTCCTCCATCGTGGTATTCGGCCGGTCGTAAGGAACGTCGCGGATGATCGTATAGCGCGGCCCGCAATTCGTGCAATTAGTGAACGGGTAGCCGTAGCGGCGGTTCGTGGAAGTGGTGAAATCCCGGCGGCAATCCTCGCACGTTCCCACATCCGGCGGCACAAGCGCGAAATGCTCCGCCGCGGACCGGCTGGCGTGAATGGTGAAGCGATGCTCGCCTAGCGGCTCGATACAGGAAATCCGCAACTCGTCGATCCTGGCCAGGGGAGGCAGCTCGGTTTTGAGCCTGCCGATGAATTGCTCTACCCCATCCGTTTCGCCCTCAGCCTCGATCACCACACCTTGCGAGGAGTTCAGAACGAAGCCGCGAACGTTCAAGCTCCGCGCCAGGCGATAGACGAAGGGACGAAACCCTACCCCCTGCACCACCCCTTCGATCTCGATCCGCCGGCGCGCGGCTGGCGCGCCCGCGGTTGCCGGGACCATATCAAACGGCCACAGGCGACTCAGCCGAAGCCTTCGGGGCCGTAGCCTTCTGGGCCGAAGCTTTCTTCTTGTCCGCTCGAACGGCCAGCCACTCAAGCCACCGCCCAAAGCCGGCACCCGTTATGCAGGAAGTTTCGATAATGTCGATGTCCGGACGAATCGCCCGCGCGTTCTCGCGCGCCAGATCGGCCCGGAAAGACACGTGTGGCAGCAGATCGATTTTATTAAGGATCATCAGCTCCGCTTTGCGGAAAATGCCGGGATACTTCAGCGGCTTATCTTCGCCCTCGGCAACACTCAGGACCACCACCTTCGCGTCTTCGCCCAAATCGTAGCTGGTGGGGCAGACCAGATTGCCCACGTTTTCGATGAACAGCAACTCCAGCCCCTTCTCGATCCAATCGTTCAAATGCGCTTCCACCATCCGCGCATCCAGGTGGCAAGCGCCCGCTGTCGTGATCTGCCGCACCGGATAACCGTAGCGGCGCAATCGGATCGCGTCGTTATCGGTTTGAATATCCCCGGTGAGGACGGCCGCCCGAGTATGGAGCGGAAGGCGCATCAGAGTCTGCTCGAGAAACGCGGTTTTTCCCGCGCCGGGCGAGCCGATGAAATTCAACGACAAGCTGCCCGTGTTCGCGAGCGCAGCGCGAATTCGGGCCGCGATGAGATCGTTCTCGCTTAGAACTTTTTTCTCCACTGCAACCCGGTTCATGCCGCCGCCTCCTTTATCTCGTCCAACTCCAAATACGCGAATTCCAATTCATCCCCCCGGCGGCCATCTTGGGCGGAGCACCACTCGACTTCCAGCTCCAGTGGTTCCCACTCCGTGCCCTTCACCACCGCCTCGAAGCAGAATCGCAACGATTCCGTATCGACGCCCGCAAATTCTCCGATACGCAATCCCACCTTCGCTGCCCGATGACCTGGGTACAGATGCAGTTCTTTATCGACTGCTTCCAGGACCGAACTCGCAATGCCCATTTCATGCATCTCTGAACTCCAGGCCGCGAAAAATCTGTCAACAGATCCGCGGCAGTTGATCGCCGGCTAAAAGATCGACGATCCGGGTCGAGCCGAATGCTGTCTTCATGCTGACTAACTCTGCATGTTCCGAACCAACCGTTCCGATGATGTTCGCCTCGCGGCCGCGCTCGTGACCGCGCATCGCCTCAAGGACGCGATCCGCGGCTTCCGGCGCGACCAGCGCCACTAATTTCCCTTCGTTCGCCACATACAGCGGGTCCAGTCCCAGCAGCTCGCACGCGCCTTTGACTTGGTCGCGCACGGGAACCCGCGATTCCTCGATTTGGATGCTCACGCCGGATTGCGCCGCGATTTCGTTCAGCGCGCTAGATAACCCACCTCGGGTGGGATCACGCAGGCATCGAATGCTGGTTGAGGCGGACAGCATAGTCTCCACCAGTTGGTGTAACGGAGCGGAATCGCTCACGATCTCGGTTTCAAACTCCAGGCCTTCGCGCTGGGCCATGATCGCAATGCCGTGGTCGCCAATCGGGCCGCTCAGAATCACGCGGTCGCCGGGACGAGCTTGGCTGGCCGACAAGCGAACACCGTCGGGAACCACTCCGATACCTGTCGTGTTGATGAAAAGACCATCGCCCTTGCCCTTCTCGACAACTTTCGTGTCGCCCGTGACGATCGTTACGCCCGCGACCGCCGCCGCCCTCGCCATGGATTCCGCGATCCGCCTCAGCTCCTCCGTGGGAAATCCCTCTTCGAGAATGAAGGCGGCGCTCAACCAGAGCGGACGCGCGGCCCCCATCGCCAAGTCGTTCACCGTCCCATGTACGGCCAGCGATCCGATGTCGCCCCCCGGGAAGAACAGCGGCTTCACCACAAATGAATCCGTCGTGAACGCGATCCTCGACCCTCCAACATCGAAAATCGCCTGATCGTCCAGGCGATCTAGAACCGGATTCGAGAATAGCGGGAGAAAAATATTGCGGAGCAGCTCCGCACGCAACCGCCCTCCGCTCCCGTGCCCCAAAACAATCCGATCCCGAGTTGCGAGCGGAGTGGGGCAAGTGAATGCGGCGGCGCTCATATCCGGCCGCCGGCCGCCGTTCCCCGGCGGTACTGGTAATACGCCGCGCACGCCCCCTCCGCCGAAACCATCGGCGCGCCCAGCGGCGTCATGGGCGTGCAGCGCGTTCCGAACGCCGGACAATCCACAGGCTTTTTCAGTCCTTGCAGCACCAGGGCGCTAATGCACTCCTTGGGTTCTTCGGCGCTCACTTCCTCCACACCAAACACGCGCTCAGCGTCGAAGGCGGCATATTCGTCGCGCAGCCGGTATCCACTTCCCCCGATCTCCCCGATGCCGCGCCATTTTCGGTCGGAAACCTCGAACACTTCGCGGATGACGCGTTGGGCCGCAAGGTTGCCCTCATAATGCACGGATCGCGAGTATTGATTTTCCACTTCGGCACGGCCTTCTTCAAGCTGCGCCGTCAGCATGGCGATAGCCTCCAGAAGATCCAGCGGCTCGAATCCTCCCACGATGATGGGAACGTGAAACTCCTTCGCAAGCGCTTCGTATTCCTGGAAACCCATGACTGTGCAAACGTGTCCTGGTCCGATGAATCCCTGCACGCGATTGGCGGGCGATTCGAGGATCAGACGCATTGCGGGCGGGACCAGCACGTGCGCCGCGATCATCGAGAAGTTGGTCAATCCCTCGCGCTTGGCCTGCCATACCGCCATGGCGTTCGCGGGCGCGGTGGTTTCGAAGCCCACGCCAAAGAAAACCACTCGCCGGTCTGGGTGAGCCAGCGCCAGCTTCACCGCCTCCATCGGCGAGTACACGATGCGGACGTCGGCTCCCTTCGCCCGGGCTTGGAAAAGATCGGACTCGGAGCCGGGCACGCGCAGCATGTCCCCGTAAGACGTGAAGATCACGCCGGGCAGCCCGGCGATGCGGATCGCGCGATCTATTACCTCCAGCGGCGTCACGCACACCGGACAGCCCGGCCCATGCACCAGCTCGATCTGCGGGGGCAGCAACTCGTCGATTCCATAGCGCATGAGCGTATGCGTCTGTCCGCCGCAGACTTCCATCAGCACCCATGGGCGGGTGACCGTCCCCGCGATTCGCCCGGCTATGGCCAGCGCGATTTTCGGGTCGCGGTATTCATCCACGTACTTCACGGCTCGCTCCCTTGGGAAACCAACCCTTCCTCTTCCAGTGCCCGATCTGCTTCAGATATTCGTAGGTTCGCGCAGCCTCTTCTCGATCCACCGTGGATATCGCGAAACCGACGTGCACCAACACAAAATCCCCCGGCGCGGCCTCGGGAGTGAACGCCAGGTTGACGGTTCTTCGCACGCCGCAGAAGTCCACGTTTCCGGTGCGGAATGCCGGATCGACGTCATCAACGCTAAGGAGTCTTCCAGGAACGGCTAGGCACATAAGAAGTCACTTTTTAGGCAAGTCTAGCTCCATTGCTCGGCCGGGCGGAATAGTCCCAAAATGCGTTTTACCTGGACAAAAGACCGCGTCTTACCGGGGACTATCTGGGTCCTTTCGCTAAGAATTACGCCAAAAGACCCAACCAGCCGGGATGTCCCACCGTAGTCGCGGTTCATTACGTTCGTTCTTGCCCGCGTCTCTGCTATTGGTTTCAAACGCTGAGCACTGGGCACGGCGAGCGACGGATAATCCCGTACCCGTGAGTTCTCAGCCGGCCCAGCTTTTCGTGGAGGACCCCTCGACCGATTACCACCAGGTCGGCTGCATGACGCTGAGCTTCCTCTCGAATTCCCGCGGCGATATCGCCTACGGTAACGCACAGTGGCGCTTCCAGTCCTGCCTTCTTTTGCAAGGTCTCGACCGTCTTGTGAGCTTGCATCCGCATGTACTCTTCAAACTCCTGGTCCGCTTGGCGCGCCGCCCCCGTCGCGAAGCCCGGGACGACGTGCACCAGGCGTATGGTCGCTTCGATTTCGTCAGCTAGTTGAGCTGCATATTTGATCAGTCCTTCACTGTTGTCGGTCTGGTCCACCGCGCACAGGATGGCACGCGGCGTTACGTGCCCGTCCTTGGGTGGATTTTCGATATGAGCTGCCGTCCACACCGGGCATTCCGCATCATGCAGCACCTTCGCGGTGGTGGATCCCAGGAGCAAACTGCGGAAAGGCCCGTAGCCGCGGGTGGGCATCATAATCAGGTCGACCTTGCTGCTTCGCGCGAAATTCGTGATTATCTGCGCCGGGTCACCAACCTCGGCCACGCGCTCGACTTGTAAGCCGGCGAACTCCGTAACGAGCGCGGAATTGAGGCGCTCTTTTAGATCTCGCAAAAGCTCATCGGTATCGAGCACCACCGGCAATTCGGGGTAGCCCATGGCGGCGTAGGAAAACGGCGCGGCGCTAATAAGAGTCACTTTGGCGCCGAATCGAGCGGCGATCGTTTTCACATATGCCGCGGCCTCGCAGCAGCGAGGCGAAAAATCCACGGGGAAGAGAATGTGTTTGATCAGCATCGTAAGCTCCTCGCGCTCGAAGCGGCAATTCAGTAACCAGGGTGCAAGTGTTTGATTTATTCCACTTGGCAGCCGGCATGAAAACTGCTCTGCGCGATAAGACGCAGCGCCGCTCGAAAACGCAATCACTTACACTGGCTTAATCTCGCGTGGGAATCTGAGCGGCGACCCGAGCCTTGGAATGCCTCGGCGGTGACGATCATCTGAATAGCCTTGTCCCCGCTCCAGAGATCGGCAGGAGCTGTAGAGCTGCTCTTCAGCGCAAACCAACCCTAACTCAAGGTCAAAACCGTTATCGATAAACCCTCGTTTTTTCTTGCCGCCAGGCTGAAGGTCGAGCACGCGGTAATGAGCGCGCGGCGACATCTCTGCGCGCCACGAGCGGCAAAGCAAGGGCGGGAGCGAATCCCTACGCGTCGCTTTCCGCCGTGATCGCCGGATGGGAGGCGAACGGCGCGGCGCGAAGTCGTCCTCTTCGCCGACGGCATCGATCGATTCGAGGATATCGGGTCGTTCAATATGTACGTCGAAGAAACGATCGGCGATGCGCAGCGCGGGGGCGTCGTGGCGTATTGCATCTACCTCCCGGCCCTGGGTCATGCCGGCCACAGCCGGGCCTTGATTCACTGGGGGCAGACGTATCCGGCGCAACTGGCGGAGGAGACGGGCGGAGAGGCGTACTTCAACGGTCCTGAACCGCCGGCGTCGTTTCAGCCTTACTTGAGCGATATCTCGAGACATCTTGCGCACCAATACTTCGTGACGTTTCTGGCGGTCCCGCGGTTCGGAGATGGCTTTCAACCGATTCACTTCGAAGCCAGCGTTTCGAATGTCGAATTGATCGCAGCGTACCGTTTCTATTTGAAAGCGCTGCCGGAATCAGTGCCGTAAATGGACTGGCAATGTTTAACCACACTTACCCAACCGATGCGGCGTATGCCCCAAGCGTTGCGCGTTTCCGCACAGGGTGGTGATTTGTATCCGGCGTAAGACCTTCAAGTTCAGCCGGCTGCCATAGGTCCGCGGATTGCACATTTACTGGTGGGTGGCCACCCCAATGAAAGGAGGAAGGGGTATGGCGGAAATCAGTGTAGTGAAGACGCCAAGGCCGGAGACCGCCGATCTCGACCGCTGGTTCGGATTCGATGTTCCTCTGTTTCGCGGCAGCCTGTTCAACCTTAATCCATTTGCTTTGATCAAGCACTTCGGGGAGGAGATGGACGAAATGCTGGGCCGATGGCCTCGCGCCACGGGCAACGGCTTCGCCTGGACTCCGGCTATTGAGGTGAAGGAGAAGGAAGGCAAACTCCTGGTGACGGCCGATCTTCCTGGCTTGAAGAGGAAGACGTCACCGTGCACGTCGAGGGCGACACGTTGGTGATCGAGGGAGAACGGAAGCGGGAGAAGGAAGAGAAGCGCGAAGGGTATTATCGCTCTGAGCGTAGCTACGGCAAGTTCTATCGCTCGATCCTTCTGCCGGAAGGAGCGTTGATCGACAAAACCGCCGCGAATTTCAATCACGGCGTGCTGGAGGTTAGCGTTCCGATTCCGGTGACGAAGACGGCTCGCACAGAGATTCCCGTAGGAGAGGAATCTAAGAAAGCCGCCTGAGAGCCCTGAGGTTTAGGGCCTGAAAGACGCCCGGCTGGATTCTCAAGTATCCAGCCGGGCGTTTTGCATTACGGGCAGCGCCAAAGCGCCAATCTCACGCCACAGCAGCAGACAAGGGCGAAACCACCTGTTCGGCTTTCGCTTCATTCCCGCCATCGATGGGCCCACGCCGGCAGCTCCGAACTCTGTTCAGGGAGAGTGCGAACCTTTCGGGATCTCCCGGATCGCTACATTGGATGCGGCTCAACTCTCATCGCGGCCAGCCGTGCGACTCCAGGCGACAGCAGTTGGCACGAAAAGTCCATCGGAGCGATCCGGTGAGAGACCCAATCCCCGATTTGCACTTCTCCGCGCCTCGCACAGGACGTGGTGCATTTCTTAAGACGGGCCGTTTGAGCGCAATGGCAAACTTCAGCGATTTTCGTCTATTCAGTCTAATTAATCAATTAGGAGTGCACCTGATGTATCCGGACGGTGAGCACCGGCACACGGCTATTTCTCACGACGTACTCGGCGACGCTGCCCAAAAACAGATGCGCCAGTCCCGAGCGGCCGTGGGTCCCCATCACGATCATTTGGCAGTTCAGCTCCAGTGCAGCATCTACGATCGCCGGACGTGGCGAAGCTTCACGAACCAGGGTTTCGGCATCCGGCGCCAATTCTTTCAATTGGTCCATGTCCCTATGCGCTTGCTGGCGCAGCACGGGAAGCGGATCACTGCCTCCCGTTACAGAACATATCTCCGCTCACTGCTGTCCAAATTAGCCAGCTAACTTGCTGGCAAACGCGGCTGCCGCGGTCGGCGAGAGGCTGAGTCCCTGATACTTGGATTGGGTTCAAGACAAGAACCAATTCAATCTCAGGAGACTCAGCCTAATGAAAGTAT
>DATDGT010000377.1:0-27461 GCA_036521975.1 Bryobacteraceae bacterium | reverse complement strand
AGTTTGGCGGATGCCTTCCGCGTAGCTCTGCAAAAGAGGGGACTTGCGGTCTCGCAGGTCTGAGACTCTGTCATTTGGGACTGTCATGGAACGCATTCCGATTCTGAAGGTGGGGTCTTTTTTGCTTGTCACCATCCAGGTAGACATGCACGATCGTTTGGCGCTGATCCTCCAGGACGAGCTGACCTCCCGAATCGTAAGCGACCGCGCCCGGGGAGTGCTGATCGATATTTCTTCGCTAGATATCGTGGATTCTTTCATTGGAAGAATGCTGAGCAATATCGCCGGAATGGCGCGGGTGCTCGACGCGGAGACGGTAGTGGTCGGAATGCGGCCCTCGGTAGCTATTACGCTGGTGGAGCTCGGCCTCTCGCTTCCGGGAATCCGAACGGCCCTCAACGTGGATCGGGGCATCGAACTCCTGAACGCTTCGTTAGATCGAGGCGGCTCCGCCGGGGGTTTGCAGGGAGAAGCGGTGCGTGGACAGGACGGTTGATCTGACGTTACAGGCACAGGAGGACGTCGTCAAAGTGCGGCAATCGGTGCGGTCGTATGCTGTCTCGCTCGGGTTGAGTCTGGTGGATCAGACCAAACTCGTCACCGCCGCCAGCGAGCTCGCGCGCAACACGGTGACGCATGGGGGCGGCGGGACCGTGAAATTGGAAGTGATCGAGCACAATGCGAAGCGGGGAATCCGCTTGAGTTTCGAGGATCATGGGCCGGGAATCCAGGACATCGAGCGCGCGATGCAGGATGGCTACACTACCGGTGGCGGGTTAGGACTCGGTTTGGGCGGAGCCAAGAGATTGACCAATGAATTCGATATCCAATCCACGCCTGGAATCGGCACTCGGGTTGTAATCACGCAATGGACCAGGCTTCCTTAGTATGCGGTTTCACCGGTGGGGCAGGCCTGCGGCCTGCGGCGGCCTCTCAGGCCGCCTGCACCGGGCGGGCCGAGGGCCCGCCGCACCGCAGGGCGCTGCCCCACACTGCTCTCGAATACGGTCCGGACTTTTGAAACGGAGTACTTAGTTCGACGGGTGTCAGCCCCGCGCTAGAATTGCACGCAGGAGGAAGCCACGATGAAGACTTTACGCGTTCCAGCATTTGGCGTCCTTAGGCTGGTCTGTGCTGCAGTGCCGCTTCTGTCTTCTGCAGGCATTGTAGTACTGATTTGTGGGCCTGCCTATGGCCAGTGGGTGAAAGTCCCAGCCGGCGGAATTCCGAAGGGGCCTGATGGTAAGCCCAACCTCTCCGCGCCGGCGCCACGATCGGCCGATGGCCATCCGGACCTGTCCGGAGTCTGGGAATCCGGCACCGCCAAGTACATTATGGATATTGCGGCGGATCTCAAGCCCGGTGACGTACCATTTCAGCCTTGGGCCAAGGCGCTTGTGGACCAACGCGCAGACGGCTCGCATTCGGGAGAGGATCCCCCCGCAAACTGCTTGCCCCGAGGTGTCCCCAGGATCAATTCCTCACCCCCACCGTGGAGGGTGATCCAAAGACCGGACGTTATTGGGATTCTTTATGAATCCGACAACGCATGGCGCCAGATCTTCCTCGATGGGCGGGAACTGGGGAACGACTTTCTTCCGGCCTACTTAGGTTATTCCACCGGCAAATGGGATGGCGACACCCTGGTCGTCGACACCCGCGGCTTCAACGGGAAGACATGGTTGGATCAGACGGGCAAGCCCACGTCGGATGCGCTGCACGTCACCGAACGTTTTCGGCGGACGGACTTCGGGCACATGGAAATTCAAATTACAATCGACGACCCGAAGGTCTATACGAAGCCGTGGCAAGTCAAGGAACAGGCACGCCTGATGACGGATGGCGATGTCTCCGAAGCCGCCTGTGAGAACAATCGCGATCTCGAGCACCTGGGAGGGAAATTCAGTAGGTAATTGCTCCACGCGGTATCCTGCCTCTATGGAAATCCGCCATTCGGTTTGCGCGCTGGATTGTCCCGACACCTGCGCCCTCGTGGTGCACGTCGAAGACGGGCGCGCGCAAAAGCTTCGCGGCGACCATGATCATCCCGTGACGCGTGGATTTCTCTGCGGGAAAGTCGCGCAATATCTGGATCGCGAATATTCCCCGGAGCGCCTTTTGCATCCGCAAAAACGCGTAGGCGAAAAAGGCGAGGGCCGCTTTCAGCGGATTTCTTGGGACGAGGCCCTCGACACGATCGCCGAACGCCTGCAGTCGATTTCGCGCGAGTTCTCCCCGGAAGCGATTCTGCCCTACAGTTACGCCGGGACCATGGGACTGCTGAACGGCTCGGGGATGGATCGCCGCTTCTTTCACCGGCTCGGCGCATCTCAACTGGATCGCACGATCTGCGCGGCCACAGGCTGCGCCGCGATCGCGGCTTCGCTCGGCGCCCGCTACGGAACCGAACCTGAACGGTTCCGCGATTCCAAACTCATCGTCGCGTGGGGCGCCAACATCCACGGGACTAATATTCACTTGTGGCCGTTCATCGTGGAAGCGCGTCGGCAGGGCGCCAGGCTTTACGTCATCGATCCTCTTCGCACGCGCACCGCGGCCCTGGCCGACCGGCATTTCCAGATTTATCCGGGAGGCGATCTGGCGCTTGCGCTCGGGTTGATTCACGTCATCCTCGCCGAAAATCTTCACGACGCTGATTTCATCGCCCGGCACACGAACGGCTTCGAAGCTCTGCGGGAGCGCGCGGGGGCCTATCCGCCGGAGCGCGTGGCTGCGCTCACGGGCATCGCCCAAGACGACATTATCCAACTGGCGCGCGAGTATGCCACCATTCGTCCGGCGGCGATCCGCCTAAATTACGGTCTTCAGCGGAACGATCGCGGCGGAGCCGCGGTGCGCGCCATCGCGGCCCTTCCGGCGATCACCGGATCGTGGCGCGAAGCGGGCGGCGGCCTCCAGCTTTCCACTTCCCAGGCTTTCGCATTCAATCGCCAGGCGCTGGAGATGCCCGAACTGCAGAGGAAATCGCCGCTTGGGCGAGAAGCCCGCGTGGCGAATATGTCGGAGCTGGGAAAGGTCCTGACACAGCTCGATTCGCCTCCGGTTAAGGCGCTGATCGTCTATAATTCGAATCCCGCCGCCGTCGCGCCCAATCAGAATCTGGTATTGCAGGGATTGCGGCGCCCCGATCTTTTCACTGTCGTGCTGGAGCATTTTCAAACCGACACCGCCGATTACGCCGACATTCTCTTGCCGGCCACAACTTTTCTGGAACACACGGATCTGTATCTCGCATATGGGCATTATCATTTGCAGCTCGCGCGCCCGGCGCTCGCGCCACCCGGAGAAGCGCGATCGAACGTCGAGATCTTTCGTGCTTTGGCTCTTCGCATGGGGTTCAACGATGCCTGCTTCCGGGAATCCGAAGACTGCATGATTCGCGGTTTGCTGGGATCCGGCCATCCGTTCCTGGAGGGAATCACGCTGGAACGGTTGGATCGCGAACATTCGATTCGGCTGAATATTCCCGATCCGTTTCTTCCTTTCGCCGACGGCTTCGGAACGCCTTCCGGCAAATGCGAGTTCGGCGCGGAAGACCTCGCGTACACCCCGCCGGTGGAATCCCGGTTGGGCGACGAGAATTTGCGGAAGAAATACCCGCTCGAGTTGATCTCGTCGAAAAACGACGACAGCACGAACTCCACGTTCGGTTTTCGCGCCCACGTGGATGCGGAGACTTCCCTGCTGTGGATTCACCCCGTCGACGCGGCTGCGCGTGGAATCGCCGCGGGCGATGGCGTCCGCATTTTTAACGATCGCGGCAGTTTGACCCTCGAAGCGCGGATTTCCAGTTCCATGTTGCGGGGGCTGGTGCGCGCGCCATCGGTGCGCTGGTTGAAGCGTTCTCCCGACCGCCGGAATATCAACCAACTCACGTCTGACCGGCTGGCCGATATGGGCGGGGGTCCCACCTTTTATAGTTGTTTGGTCGAGGTGGAACGTTGCCCGAATTGAAAGAAGTCAGAAGCCAGAAGTCAGAAGTCAGAATCGCGTCCCTGGTCTTCCGTCTTCTGTCTGCTGGCGCTCTCGTGGCGCTCACGGCGCTCGCCGGATGCAAGCGCGCGCGGCACGATGAGAACGCCTTGGTTCCCGAGCGGAACGCGCCGCTCGCGAGCGTCGTGAACGTGAACGACCCCGCAACACCGGCGCAGCTTGTGCGCGGCTTTTACGCCGTGGAAGGGGGTGCATGGCGCTGGACCGCGAAAGATTTCGAAGTGGCGCTCAAGCCTCCACCGGACGCCGCGGAAAAAGGTGTGCGGCTGGTTTTCCGGTTGAACGCGCCTGAGGCGGTAATCTCCAAATTCGGCGCCATCACTTTGTCGGCTTCCTTGAACGGGCTTCAGCTCGCGCCCGAGACTTACTCCAAACCCGGCGATTACGTCTATAGTCGCGACATCCCCGCTACCGCTCTCAAAGGCGACGCGGTCGTGGCTGAATTCCATTCGGACAAATCTATGCCTCCTAGCGTGGGCGATAGGCGCGAACTGGCGCTGATCGCAGTTTCTTTCGGTTTGGAATCTAAATGAAGCGCGCGGCATATTTTTTTTGCGCGCCGGCTGTTTGTCTGGCGCTGTTCTGGCGAACGCTATTCACCTGGTTTCGCACCGACGATTTCGGTTTGCTTGGGCTGGCCTCCACGGTTCACGATATCCCCAGCGCGGGCCACGCCTTGTTCCATCCGATCGCCCAAGGCACCGTCCGCGTTCTGAGCGACCGGCTGTTCTATATCGTTCTCTATTCCTTATTCGGCATCGCCGCTGCGCCGTTCCATATCGCGATCCTGCTGACGTGGTTCGTCGCGCTTGGATTGGCGGCGGAGATCGGCTCCCGCATCGCAGGCTCCCGTGCGGCAGGCCTCCTCGCCGCCCTGCTCTGGACCGTCAGCAAGGTAATGGTCGGGCCGCTCGCGTGGGCCGCCCTCTACGAGGTCGTGTTGCTGGCTGCGCTCGCGCTCGCGGCTCTCTATTGCCGCATTCGCTGGCTCGAAACGCGCGCTCCGGGGTGGCAAGCCGGAGAATGGATCTTGTACCTGGCCGGATTCGGCGCCCAGGAAGGCATGGTGATGTATCCGGCGGCTGCGGCGCTCTACACCTGGGCCGTAGCGCGGCACGACATATTCAAAAAGGGCGAGCGAGGGGTCTTCCTCTTATTTATTCCGTCCGCAATCTTCGCCGCCGTCGATCTGTTGCTGATTCCGAAAATCCACACCGAGACCTACTATCGTCTGGCCGTGGACGCGCGGTTGCCGCACACGCTGGCGACGTATTTGCGAATGGCTATTGGGCCGGAGAACTATGCTTCCCGAAAAATTCTTCTGCCCGTGCTCGGCGCCTTTACGCTCTGGCGCTTGTGGCGCCGCGATACCGCCGCGTTATTCTGCGTCGGATGGTTCCTGCTGTGGCTCGCCCCCGTGCTTCCCTTGCCGAATCACATCTCGGAATATTATTTGGCCGCACCTTTGGCGGGGCTGGCATGGCTGGGCGGATGGGCGCTGGTCGCGGCATTCCGCTCCGGAAGGGCGACGGGATTGATCGCGGCGGGATGCTTAACCTTGTATCTGGCGAACGCGCTGCCCGCCATCCGCGACGAATCCGCCTGGTATCGCGAGCGAACTTCGAGAATGCGGCTGGCATTTCGCGGCATGGAAGAGACCGCCTATGAGCATCCCGGCGCCGGCGCGATTTTCAACGGCGTGGACAACGATCTGTTTCAAACCGGATTTCAAGACAATCCTTACCGGCTCGCCGGCCTTTCCGGAGGATATCTCGCGCCGGGAACGGAAGAGGGGATCGTTGCGCGGGAGGATTTGGGCGGCATAAAGGGACTAACGATTTCTGTGCCACAAGCCGTGGAGATGATCCGGGCCGGCCAAGTTCGCGTACTGCAAATCGCCGACGGACCGCCGCGTGACATCACGCACAGCTTCGAAGCCATCGCCCGCGCCGAATTCCTGGCAGAACATCGCGACTTCGTGGATGTGGGCCGGCCGGTATACGCCGCGGATCTCGGTCCTACATGGAATCGGATTGAGAACGGATTCCGCTGGATGCCCAAAAGCGCAACGGTGCAGTTGGCGGGGCCGAGCTCGACGGGCCAGAAGCTATATGTAACCGGCTATGGGCCGAGCGCCGCTCTCGCCTCCGGTCCGGTCTCTTTGCGGTTTCGCGCGTCGGGCGTCGATTTGGGAACCACTCACGTCATCCAGCCTGACCGCCCATTTCAATGCGCCTTCGCGCTGCCCGACAAGCTGGTTGGCGCCTACGCCATCGAAATCTCCATCGAAGTCGGCAAGACGTTCCGGGAACCCGGCGACGGCCGCGATCTGGGGATGGCGTTCGGCACGTTCGCCGTCCGCTAAGGGACGGCCGCCTCACTGGTGGGTTGGCGAACACTAACGCCCTGCTCCAGTTGCGATAAACTGACTCTTACATTCTGACATGTTGGGGACCATAACGTTGTGGGGCGAGTGTAGAAGGCCGCGCGTGGCGGCCGTAACTCGCAATCGTACCCGAGATTGTTTTTTCCTGCAAACTCCAAAAGACACCCATTGTTGCTGCGCGTCGTCCAACGGGCGGGGCCGTTGCCGAACGATGACTGCTGCCCGTTCGCGATCTTCCGGCCGCGCGGCGGGCATTCTTCGCGCCGAAACACAGATAGTTCCTCAATTCAATTCCCTTGCGATCCAGATCGCAACGGCCGTTAAATTAACGCCGCATTTCCCTTCCGCCCGGATACGAGGGCCGGTCGGACCATGAACCCGCTCTTGTTCACCGATCCGGTGTTCCTGTTCCTGTTTCTACCGATGGTGCTTGCCGGATATTACCTCATTCCCCGACCTGCTCGTAACCCGTTCTTGTTGGGCGCAAGCCTTTTGCTTTATACCTGGGGCGAAGAGATCTTCAGCCTCGTGCTTCTCTCCTCTATCGCCATCAACTATGGCGGTGGAGTCGCGATGAAGCGCAGCCGGGCTTCGGCCAGAAAGACCTTGCTCGTGATTGGGATTGTTCTCAATCTTCTGCTGCTTGGAACTTTCAAATACACCGGATTCGTGGTTCAGAACTACAACACCTTGGCCACGCATCTCGGCGTCCGGACCGCCACCGTCTCGCTCATCCACCTGCCGATCGGCGTCTCCTTTTACACCTTCATGGGCATTTCCTATCTCGTGGACGCCTACAGGGACGCATCGGAAACCGAGCCCCGCCCTGCGCGGTTTGCGCTGTATTTGAGTCTATTCCCGCACCTGATAGCAGGGCCCATTGTCCGCTACTCCGATATCGCCGCCCAACTGGGCGATCGTCCCGCCAACCTGCACAATCTCGCTGTCGGAATGCGGCGCTTCATCGTGGGGCTCGGGAAGAAGGTTCTTATCAGCAACACGGTTGCGGTTCCCTCCGACGCCATCATGAAGTTGCCGCAGGCTGCGTTAACAACCCCGCTCGCCTGGTTCGGAATCGCCTGCTACACGTTGCAGATCTATTATGACTTTTCCGGTTACTCGGATATGGCGATCGGTTTGGCGAAAATGTTCGGTTTCAAATTTCCAGAAAACTTCAACTATCCCTATGTTTCGCGCTCGATTACCGAGTTCTGGAAGCGCTGGCACATGACGTTGTCCTCCTGGCTTCGGGACTATCTCTTCTTTCCGCTGGGTGTTCGTGGGCCGCGTTTCCGACTATACATCAATATCATGATCGTGTTTGCTCTCTGTGGCTTGTGGCACGGCGCTCGCTGGCACTTCGTGGCTTGGGGGCTGTTCCAGGGCTTGCTCTTGATGACCGAACGCGCCGCTCTGCTGAAACTTTTGGACCGATTGCCTCGGTTCGCTTCACACGCTTACGCGGTATTTGCCATCCTGACCGGATGGGTGTTCTTTCGAGCCGAAGACGTACCAACGGCCCTCGGGTACCTTCGCGCCATGTTTCGCTTCCCAAGTGCGCCGGCTCTGAGCGGGCTCACCCCATATTTCACTCCCAGGCTCGTCCTGGTTGTGTTTGCGGGCGTCCTCGGCTGCATGCCATTTGCTCCTGCCCTGAACCGTTGGCTGGCCGATCTCCTCGAACGCGTGCATGCCGGCGCCGCGGCCATCGTGCAGACCTTCGCCACCACCGTCCGAATCGCGTTTTATTCGGCCACGCTTTCAGGATCCTTGATCATGATTGCCGCCGGCACCTACTCGGCTTTCATTTACTTCCGGTTCTGACCGCCTATGAGGTTCCCGCGATCCCAAACTTTCCTGGATGGCATGACCGTCATCATTTTTGCGGTGGCCGTTTTAACGCCGCTAGCCGGCATGTGCGCTCATCTCGGGCAATTGCGAGAACAGGATGAGAACCGCCACTTGGCTCCGGCGCCCGAGCTTCGCCTTGCTGGCGCTTGGTCTGCATTTCCCTCGGCATTTACAGCTTATTTCGACGATCATTTCGGGTTTCGAAGAACGCTCGTCGAAGCACACGCTTGGACGATGGCCGCCGTCTGGGGAGAGTCCAGCTCGCCCAACGTCGTGATTGGCAAAAAAGGCTGGCTGTTCTTTGCTGAGGGCTTAAGAAGCTATCAGGGGTTGGCTCCCTTCGCTCCCATCGAGCTCGGCGAGTGGATTTCCGAGCTATGCAATATGCGGGACTGGCTTGCTTCCCGAGGGATCAAGTTCTACGTGCTGTTCCCGCCGGACAAGCACACAATTTACCCCGAATATCTGCCTGCATCGATTAAGCGCGGCCCAAGCCCGACACGTCTCGACGTTCTTACTGCTGCCTTGCGCCGCCGCCAAGTCGATGTCGTCGATATCCGCCAGCCTCTTCTGCAGGCCAAGGGGAGCGAGATCCTTTATCACCGAACCGATACCCATTGGAACGGCCATGCCGGTTTCGTTGCTTATCAGGCGCTGTTGGCGGAGATGTCGCGCAGCTTCCCGCAGTTGCAGTCCTTCCCGCGTTCGCACTTCACGCTCTCTCCTGTGAGCCACACCGGGGATTTGGCCGCGGTCCTCGGCCTGACCTACGACTACGACGAGAAGATGTTGTTTCTGCGGCCGTCCAGCAGTACCGTGCACATCACGAGCCCCAGCAACAAGGTCGTCATTACCGAGCGCAACGATCCACGGCTTCCTCACATGGTGATGCTGCGAGACTCGTTCGCCAACTTCGTCGTCGATCTGCTCAGCGAAAACTTCCGCCGGGCTGTCTACGTTTGGGACTATCGGTTCGATCCGGCACTCATCACCCAAGAGCAGCCCGATTTAGTAGTGTTCGAAATGGTCGAGAGAGGGCTGGAGACGACGTCGAACAATTCCTTGCTTCTGAAGGATCTCGCCCTGGACGGAGACGCGAATGCTCAGGCGAACCGCCCGTAAGCTCCAAACGTTCGATGACCCGGAAGGCGTGGTGGTCGTCGCCGCAGAGACATTTTGTCGCCACAACGAGACCGGCGAGCTGCGCTGGCAGGCCCTCGGACTGGTGGAAGGTACGGTTTTGTTGCTTGTAGCCTTCGCGATCCGGACTTTCGAGACGATGTACTAGGTTAGCGCAAAGGGATCGTCGAACACCAACTTCGCAGTTTCAAAGCTGATCTTGATTTTGCGAGGTTGGCGCGGTTCTTTTCCTCGTCCCACTCGAAGCGTCGCATCTCGGATAGACGACAACATTGTAATAGCACGTACAACGTTTCGTGGCGAGAGCCGCGAGGCAGGCCCGACTTGGTTCATAGTGAACTGTGCTCGCCGGTTCGAGCCGCGAACACGAGGAGGAGCCCCCGCATGCAAACCACTTACCGCCCACGAAAATCACTTCATGTTTTCTTCCTCGGTCTTGCGTTCTTTGCCCTTAGTTAGTTAACTTGAGCGGCGCGGCGCCTACCATCACCGCCGTTGAGAACAACTACAGCTACTTCATTCCCGGAACTCCAAACTACGCGATTGCGCCAGGCGCGCTCTTCATTCTTAAAGGCACGGGGATGGCTGCCGCCGCCACTCAGCCGCAACTCTGGAATCTCTCCCAAAGCCCGTTGCCGCTCACATCGCCCGCCGCAAATGGCACCAGCGTCTCGGTCACAGTAGGAACCGCGAACGTGAACTGCGGAATTTATTACGTCAGCCCCACGCAAGTCGCCGCCGTTCTTCCCTCCACCACGCCGACCGGAAGCGCCACGTTTACGGTCACCTACAACGGCCAATCCGGCTCGATCTCCAACATTCCCATCGGCACCGGCGCGATGGGTTTCGATACGTTATACGGGATCGGCGTCGGCGAAGGTGTCGCCACAACACCACCGGCAATCTGATCACTTACGCTGTTTCCGCAAGCTGGCATGAGGTCGTGGTGCTGTGGGGCTCCGGCCTGGGCGGCGACACGGCCAATGATGACCGCTCCTTCCCCGCCCATCAGGACAATCTCACGTATCTTTCCGCGTTGTAGGAATCCGGCGACGGCCGCGATTTGGGGATGGCTTTCGGCACATTCGCCGTCCGCTAGACGGAAAGTCGCGAGTGACCTCCCGGCCCAAAAAGCACCCCGTCGCGGTTCAGGATTGAATGCTTGAATGCTGTTACAGGTGGAACATTTTCGATCGGCCGACGGTCAGTTGATGGCGAACATTTGGAGAAATGAAGGCAGATGAAAACAGGTGAAAGGTTCCGTGGGGCCGCGCGAATGGTAAAGTACTTTGTAGTAAGAAGGTATTTGTATTGTTCGTCAAAGGGGCGCGATCAAATTGATCGCGGAAAAGCGAGGCTAACTTAACTAAAGCCTCGCTCGGGCTGAAGCCCTCCCTGGTCGCTCAGCCGGGGATTACCAAAGTGTATGGCGGAGAGAGGGGATTCGAACCCAGGGTAGAGGTTTGGGCCCCTACGACGATTTAGCGAACCGCGTAGCGTGAGGCCAGCGGTATTTTCAGCGGCGAGTGTCGAGCAACGAGTGTTGCGCCGGCTAAAGCAAATTCCATCGCAAGGCGCTGTCAGTTCAATGGCACGCGACGCCGCAGTTCGTCGAAGAAGTTCAGAAGGAATATCACACGGTCACGAGGCTCTTCGGGCGTATCGGCCGGCATGAGCGCGACGATGTGTTTGCCGTCCGGCGCCGGATCATAGCTCTGCGTGGAAGGGAAATTTGCAATCTTTTTCTCGAACCAGACGCGCGGCGTCTCTGCCACGAATGAATCTCCTCGCGCCTGATTAGACGCAGCCATAAGCACGCGCTGTTGCACAAAGAACAGGTCGTGCCCGTTGGGCGACCACGCCGGAATTTGACTCGCGTCGCCCGACATTTGCCGCTTGCCATGCTTGTCTGGAAACGCTTGCACATATATCCGGTACTTACCGGACTCGTTGGACTGGTACGCGATCCACCGGCCGTCGGGGGGAAACGCCGGGCCGGTATGTGCGACTACGATAATGTTACCCCCCGCAATCCGGACTGGCCGTGATCCGTCCGTAGGCCCGACCCCGCCCTGACGGGTCTAAAGGCCGGCTGAAGCGCGGCGCGGCGTTCGCACCCAAGCCCTGGCCGTAAGGCCGGGGATCTGAACGTCATGACGTGTTACGGACGGATTACGGACTGGTTCCGGCTTGGATGGAGTCGATCAGCGCAACAATCTTGCTATTTCTGTGTTTCGAAACTGGAGGGAGCTTTTTGAAGATTCGTCGCACGAGATTGCATTGCGGGGTGCGCTTAGGCGATCTACGTCCTCTAGAATCAACTGGCGGAGAGGCTGGCCGGCCGCATCTCCATCGAGCATTATGACGGTCAAAGTGACGGAGCAACGTGGACTCATTGTCGCCGGTGCCGGGCCAAGCTCCATCCAGATGGCACAAGAACCAGGCGGGTCACCGCGTTTGCCGCCTTCGCCTGACGTAAAAACAGGCTGAAAGGTTTACGCGATTATTGTGTTATCGCATCGCTTAGTGTACACTGATTTCCGCTGGTGGGCAGGGGGTGATGGAGGTGCAATGAAGAGCGCGTTCCTTTTGGGGTGTTTTCTTATTGCGGGCTTGTCCGCCTCCGGACAGACCGCGCCGGCGATCAGCGCCGTGGTCAACAGCGCAAGTGGTCAGAGCGCCGTTGAGAGCGGGTCTCTCGCGACCATCTACGGTACGGGCTTGGCTACGGCGACCCATACCTTGCAACCGTCTGATATCTCCGATACGTCGCTGCCCACGACGCTCGCGAATGTAACGGTCTTGATCGACGGTAAGAACGCGGCTATCTTTTATGTCAGCCCTGGGCAGATCAATGTGCAAGTGCCGGCGGACACGGCGACAGGCTCCGTCGCGGTTCAAGTCAAAGGGCCCAATGGAACGGCCACGGGCACGGCGACGCTGGCGAGTTACGCGCCGGGGATCTTTATGCTTACGGGCGGATACGCGGCTGCGGTGCACAACACGGGCGGGCAGATCGTCGCGCCGGCAGGCGCGCTGGGAGGCTCGATCACTACCAGTCCGGCAGTGCCGGGCGAGGCGCTGCAGGTTTATGGCACGGGCTTGGGTCCGACCAATCCGGCGGTTACGCCCGGGCAAGTGGTCTCAAAACCAGCGCCTCTAACAGACCTGACTCAGCTTCACGTAACCGTCGGAGGCGCTGCGGCCACGGTTCTATACGCCGGGATGGTTTCCCCGGGCTTGTACCAGATCGACGTCCTTGTTCCGCAATCAGCCGATGGCAATCAGCCGATTGTGGCGACCATTTCGAGCGCAAACTCGCAATCGGGCGTCCTGCTCCCGATCAAAAACTCCGTCAGCGGCACGATCTCTGTAAACGTGACCCCGGGGACTTCGACGTTACGCCTCGGTGCGACGGCGAATTTTGCCGCGAAGGTCAACAACACCAGCAATCAACTGGTGAACTGGGCGGTGAATGGAGTCGCAGGCGGAAACTCGACCTTCGGCACGATCACAGCGGCCGGCGTGTACACGACTCCCGCGGCGGCGGTTCCGTCGAATCCAGCCATTATGGTAACCGCGACCAGCCAGGAAAACCCGATGATCGCCGGAAACGCCACGATAAACCTGCAAAATCCCTTGCCGGTGGTTACCGCGGTTACCCCAACCACGGTGAATCCCGGAACGCCGACTACACTGACGGTGACCGGATCGGGATTCGTCAACAGTTCGGTGATTTATTTTGCGGGAGCGGCTCAGCAGACGACGTTCGTTTCGCCCACCCAGCTCACTGCCACCACCACGTTCCCTATGCCGGTGGGACGGCTCGCCGCCGTGAAGGTGACCAACCCCAATCCGGGTAGCGCCACCTCGACGCCTGTGGCGATCCCCATGCGTGTTGCGAACGAACAGATGCCCTACACGCAAGCGGTCCGTTTTCTCGAGATGACCACCTTTGGGCCGACGCCGCAGGACGTGGTGAATCTGCAAACCATGGGGCAGCAAGCCTGGCTCGCCGCGCAATTCGGCCAACCCGCCAGCACGTGGCCCGATCCCGACAGCACCACCGAAAACGTCACCCGCTTACAGACCGCCTTCTGGAACGTCGCGCTGACCGGCGCCGACCAACTCCGGCAGCGCATCGCGCTGGCTCTTGGCGAGCTCATGGTGGTTTCCGCCGTCACTGATACCACGTTTCAACAGATGGTGTCGTACCAGCGCACACTGGGCGACAACGCTTTCGGCACTTACCGCCAGGCGCTCAACGCCATGACTCTCAATGCCGCGATGGGCGACTACCTGAACATGGTCAACAATGCCAAAGCCACCGCCACTACGTCGGCGAACGAGAACTACGCGCGCGAGTCTATGCAGCTATTCACGACGGGCCTCGTGCAGCTCCAACCGAACGGCCTCGCGGTCCTAGTCAACGGCAGCACGGTTCCCGAATACGATCAGGCAACCGTGGCCAACATGGCGAAGGTGATGACCGGCTGGACCTATGGCGAGACTCCCGGATACGCTTCCCTCTGGACCAACATGCCGTATTATTTCTCGCCGATGATCGCATTTGAGAACTTTCACGACACCACAGCCAAGACCCTCAATTTCCCGATACCGTGCACCATCCCAGCCGGAGGCACCGCGGAGAACGATTTGAGCGCGGCGTTCGATTGCGTCTTCCAACAGACGGAAGTGGCTCCGAACATATCGTTCCGGTTGATCCAGCATTTCGTGGAGAGCAGTCCGTCGCCGGCATACGTGAGCCGGGTAGCCGCCGCCTGGCAGATGTCCGGGGGGAGTCTAACGAACATCATCACCGCGATTCTGACCGACCCCGAAGCGCAGAGCGAAGGCTCCGGCAAACTAACCGAACCGTTCCTCTACGTGACCAACCTGTTGCGCGCCCTCAACGCCACCATCACAGCTCCCGACACGCTTACCGCTCAAAGCACCAATTTGGGGCAAACCGCGCTTAGCCCGCCGACTGTTTTCAGCTTCTTTTCGCCGGGGTACGTGATCCCGAATTTGACGCCCACGACGCTGGCGCCCGAATTCCAAACGCTGAATGCGTCTACCGCGCTGGCCCGCGCGAATTTCGCCTGGAACGCGGTTTCCAATGCCATATCGAGCGGCATCAGCATCAACCTGACGAACCTCCAGGACCTGGCCAACAATCCGGCCAATCTCGTCGAGGCCATCAACCAGGCGTTGTTCCGGGGCGAGATTGATGACGGCATACGCTCGATTTTAACCACCGCTGCCGGCGCCTCCAGCAGTCTGTCAGCGCGGGTGCGCAGCGCGGTGTATGCCGCAGCGGCCTCGCCGCAGTATCAGGTTCAGCAGTAAACAGGAGACGGTCATGAAGCTCGAATCTTTTAAATCACGCCGCGAACTTCTTCGACTCGGCTGCCGCGCGCTCTCCACAGCCGGCGCCGCTGCGGCACTCCACAGGGCTGGGCTGATGACTGCAAAGGCGCAAACCACCGGCGATTATAAGGCGCTGGTCTGCATCTTCCTGTTCGGCGGAAACGATGCGAACAACATGCTGATTCCGAACGACGCTGCCGGCTACGCGAATTACCAGAGCATCCGCCAGAATCTGGCCATCCCCCAGGCATCGCTGGTGAGCATTCACGACGCCGCCAGCAGCGCCACGTATGGGCTCCATCCCAGTCTCGCTTCTCTCGCGCCTCTCTATATCACCAGCCAGCGTCTGGCCATCATGATGAACGTGGGCACGCTGTTGCAGCCGGTGCCGCGGGGATCGAACGGCCTTCCGCAACTCACCTCGGTGCCTTTGCCGGTGAACCTCTATTCGCACTCCGATCAACAGATTCAGTGGCAGGACGCGACTCCGCAGGGCAGCGGCACTACCGGATGGGCGGGGCGCCTTTCGGACCGGGTCGCCGCGGCTTCCGGGGGCGTCGTTCCGCCGGCCATCACGCTTGCCGGCAACACTCTGCTGTTGGTCGGACAAAACACGCAGCCTTCCGCGGTCACCACTACGAATTTCGGGCTGATTGCCCCAGCCAGCGATCCGGGCTCGACGGCTCTGCAGAGTTTGCTCGGTCTCAATAGTGGGGCCACGCTGGTGCAGGCGGCCCAGAGTTCGCTCCAGAACGCCGTGTCGGTGGCTGGCGCAATCAATGCGGCGCTCAGTGGCAGCGGCAGCGTCGGCGTCACCTTCCCGAATACGTCCATCGGCTCGCAACTCAGCCAGGTGGCCAAGCTGATCCAGGTGCGTGCGTCGCTCGGCGCCAGCCGCCAGATCTTCTTCTGCAGTCAGGGCGGCTACGACACGCATTCGAATCAACTGGCTCAGCACGTGACGCTGTACAGCCAACTCGCGGCTGCGCTGGTCGCATTTGACCAGGCCATGAGCGCGCTCAACGTGCAGAACAGCGTGACCACATTTACGGAATCGGATTTCAGCCGCACCTTCCAACCGAACGGCAACGCCGGCACCGATCACGGCTGGGGCAGCCACGCCCTGGTGATGGGCGGCGCGGTGAAAGGCGGCGCGCTCTACGGAACCTACCCCACGTTGGCATTGAGCGGCCCGGACGATTCTGGTAGCCGCGGTACCTGGGTTCCGAGCACGTCGGAGGACCAATACATGGGCGCTCTGGCGAAATGGTTCGGCCTGCAGCAAGCGGACACTGATTACGTTTTCCCGAATCTGAATTCGTTCGGGTATCAGACTCCGGCGTTTATCTAGAAGCTGTCAGCGTTCAGCCCGGTGTCCGCGCCTTACGGAATAGCACATACACTTCCGCCGGCAGGTTCAGAGAGCCGTGAGAAATGCAGGCTAGTTTATTTAATTGGTTGGGTGGTAATCGCGCGATGCAGGGCTTGACTTATTTAAGTCGCGAGCCTACAATATTTTCATGAAGTCTACCCCCGACTTCGTCCGCACTTCCATCGACCTCCCGCGCGATCTTCACCGCCGGTTGCACGAAGCGGCCGCCCGCAAGGGTTGCTCCGCCCGCCAGCTCATTCTGGCTTCCATCAAGCAGGCTGTAGCGCAGGCCGAACCCGCCCGCCCCCGCCGACGCCTTAGCCTCGATCCGCCCATTATCCCCTCGGCCGGCCGCGGGCCGCTCGACCTCACTAATGAACAAATCTACGACCTTATTGACTTTCCCTGACGTGAACGTGTGGTTGGCCCTGCTGCATGCCGACCACATCCATCGCGCCCCGGCTCGCCTGTGGTGGCAGCGCGCCGGCGGGCCGATCGCCTTCACCCGCTTCACCCAGATTAGCCTCCTGCGCCTCTTGACAACCTCCGCAGCCATGAAAGAGAAGCCTCTCTCTATGGACGAAGCCTGGCGCGCTTACGACAGGCTGTTCGAAGACGACCGCGTGGCGTTTTATCCGGAATCGGGAGAGGTCGAAGAACACTTTCGGGAATACACCTCCGGTCAGACCGCCTCTCCAAAGCTGTGGGCCTATGCCTGGCTGCTCGCTGTGGCACACGCCGCTCAAGGAACCCTGATCACCTTTGACCAGGCGCTCGCAGCCCGCGGCGCTCGCTATCTGCTGGCCGAAATCCGCGAGAACGCATGAAAGCGTCGATAAAGTCCACGCCGCTGGCGCCGGATTTCGTATGGCTTGCGAGCCCTTAAAATCAACTGGCGGAGAGGGGGGGATTCGAACCCCCGGTAGAGGTTTAGGCCCCTACGACGGTTTAGCAAACCGCTGCTTTCGACCACTCAGCCACCTCTCCGCGAGGACGGGTCGGGTTGATAATACCACAGAGCGGCCAAAAACGAAAATGCTCACCCGGAGGTGAGCATTTTTCGGACCCTGTTTTCAGGCAGGGCGATGTACGTGGGAGAATCAGCTTCGACGGTTTCGCAACCGCCAAAACCATGTGATTGGATATTAGGGCCAGAGGAGGGCTATGTCAAGGAAAAAAGCGGAGGGGGTGTAAGGGATTGATCCGCCGATGGTTAGTAGCTCTGATGACGATGGAGGCGAGGGCGGAAAGCGTGCCCGGACGAGCTTGGTTTGGCCTCTAACTTTCCGAAATCGCGAGGCTTATTTCTCGCCAAGATCATTTCTCGCCAAGATCAAGGACGATCATCTTCTCGGTTTCCGGGCCTTGCCAGCCGAGTCTTCTCAGAATCACACGGAAAGCGCCAAAACCGATTCCAACGATCAGACACAACAGAAGAATAATTCCCGCTAATGCAACGATCGTAAGAACCATCTTGGCGCTGTCCTTCACCGTGGGGCCGCCAATATTCTCATTCCACGTGAGATTTACGTTATAGCGGACCTGCGATAGGACACGCTCCGCGGCGTCTGGGTCGGGCGGCTGGACCGTGACGGCCACCAAGGGCCCGGCGCGCTTCGCAATCGCGCCTGGGACTTTCTGAAACTCGTTGTAGCGCTCCATGGCGATGGCAGGCGTGGGGAAATCGAAGATCGCTAGGTTCATGCGACCTTTGGACGTAGAGTACTCGGCGATCTGGGCTTCAGTGCCGAGATGGAAGGCGGCGAGGGAAGGCGAAATTTGGGAGAAGAAGCGGTCGAGCGAGACCGGGCCGAGGATGTAACGCTGGGAATCGGGGATCAGATCCTGGGCGGGGAGATAACTGGGAAGAACCGGAAGTGGGGAGGTTTCGAATTTGGGCAGGTCGAGGTAGAAGGCTTCTAGGTCGCCCTGAGCCGGTTGCCCGCCGGTGAAACGAAGAACATAGTTGCCATGGGCGAGTGTGCCGGGCGAGGAAGAATGGAGCGACTGGAGGAAGGCCATGGCTCCGGTGGAATCCATGAAGCGCCAGGCGGTGGCTTCGAAGCGGCCGAAGTTGGCCTGTTCGGCTTCCTGAAAACCGTATTCCTGAAGGAGGGGGGCGTCCGAGACCCCGACCGGCTGGGCGGCGATTTTATGGTCCGGGCCGATCTGGTCCGGGAAGATGGCGCCCCCTTGGACGACGGCGCCGAGGGCGGAGAAAATGGCGATCGGAATCAGGCTCCGCAGCATTTTTTGTACTTCTTTCCGCTTCCACAGGGGCAAGGGTCGTTCCGCCCGGCTTTTTTGGAAGCAAGCTTGGGTTGTTTGGGGGCGGAGGCTTCGCCGCCGACGAATTGCAGTTGATCCATTTCCCGCTGTTTTTTGCGGTGAATGCTGCTGGTGAAATCGAGAACCGCGGATTGAGCAGCCTTGCTTACGGGAGCGGCGCTCGTGGGAGAGGCGACGCCCGCGGCGGCGACACCCACGGGTTCCTCTCCCTCCTCCGGTTCCTCGGCCCAAAGCTCGGGATAGGGAATATTGGGCGGGACTTCGGATTGGGGAGCGGGTTCTTCGACGCGCTGGAGGAAAGAGAGGTAGCGGATGGTTTCGTCCTCGATGCGGTCCATCAGATCCGTGAAGAGAGTGTAGGACTCCTTCTTGTATTCGATGAGCGGATCTTTCTGGCCGTAGCCGCGGAGTCCGATGCCTTCCTTCAAATGGTCCATCGACAGCAGATGATCCTTCCACTGGTTGTCGATGACATTGAGCATGATCATGCGCTCGGTTTCGCGCATTAAATCCGTGCCGATCATGCTCTCTTTTTCCGCGTATTTTTTGTTTAATTGCTCGCGAATGTCCTCTTCGATCTGGCGGCGATCCAGATTCTGCAGACTTTCGGTGGGGATTTTGACGCCGAACTGGGTGAGGACGTCGGACTCGAGGCCGTTCCAATCCCACTCCGAGGGGTGGGTTTTTTCGGGGAGCCGGGCGTCGATGAAAGTTGCCACGATGCCTTCGATGATTTCCAGGACGCGCTCTCTCTGATCCTTGCCTTGGAGCAAGGCGTGGCGCATGCCGTAGACGGCCTGCCGCTGCTTGTTCATGACGTCGTCGTATTCCAGGACGTGTTTGCGAGCGGCGAAATTCTGGGCTTCGACTGCTTTTTGGGCGGCGGCGATGCGCCGGGTGATCATCTTGCTCTCGATGGGGACGTCTTCTTCCATGCCCAGCCGCAGCATGAGATTCTGCATCTTCGGGCCGCCGAAAATGCGCATGAGATCGTCTTGCAGGGAAAGATAGAAGCGGGCGCTGCCGGGATCGCCCTGGCGTCCCGCGCGTCCGCGAAGCTGATTATCGATGCGTCGGGATTCGTGCCGCTCCGTGCCCAGGATGTGCAAACCGCCCAACTCCACCACCTCGTCGTGCTCCTTGGCGGTTTCGTCCTTGAAGCGCTGATAAAGGCGGTCCCATTCCTCACGCTCCGGCGTGCCGAGGGCGGCGGTTTGAAGGGAATCGGGATCTTTGTTCTCCTTGCGCAGCCGCTCCTTGGTCATGAATTCGGGATTGCCGCCGAGGAGAATGTCGGTGCCGCGGCCGGCCATGTTGGTGGAGACGGTGACGGCGTCTTTGCGTCCTGCCTGCGCGACGATACTGGCTTCGCGCTCGTGATTCTTGGCATTCAGCACTTCGTGCTTGACGCCCGTTTTCTTCAAAGTGCCGGATAATTTCTCCGATTTCTCCACCGAAATCGTGCCGACAAGAACCGGCTGCCCGGTTTCGTTGAGGCGTTTGATCTCCTTGGCGGCGTTGCGGAATTTCTCTTCCTCGGTGCGGTAGACGATATCTTGGAATTCGTGGCGGCGGAGGGTCTTGTTGGTGGGGATGATGGTGACGTCGAGGTTATAAATCTTGTTCAGCTCGGCGGCTTCGGTATCGGCGGTGCCGGTCATCCCGGCGAGCTTCTTATACATGCGGAAATAGTTCTGGAAGGTGATGGTGGCGAGGGTTTGATTTTCGCGCTGGATGCGGACGCCTTCCTTGGCTTCGATGGCCTGGTGCAAGCCGTCGGACCAGCGGCGGCCGGGCATCAGACGGCCGGTGAATTCGTCCACGATGATGACTTCTTCGTCCTTGATGACGTACTCGCGATCGCGGACATAGAGTACGTGCGCGCGGAGGGCCTGCTGCACGTGATGGTTCATCTCCATGTTGACGGCGTCGTACATATTGCCCAAGCCGAGCAACTTTTCCACCTTCAGGACGCCTTCCTCGGTGAGCGCCGCGGTGCGGCTTTTTTCATCGACGGTGTAATCGCCGGTGGTCCATTTCTGGCCGGGTTCCTTGCCTTCGATGACTTCGCCGCGAATGAGGCTGGGAATAATTCGATTGACGCGATAATATTTGTCGGTGGATTCCTCGCTGGGGCCGGAAATAATCAAAGGCGTGCGGGCTTCGTCGATCAAAATGGAATCGACTTCGTCCACGATGCCGTAGTTGAAGATCTTGAGCTGAGTGCCCCGGTTGTCCGGGGTCGGAACGGAGATGTGCTCGATGTTCCGCTGGACGCAATCGCCCAGGCGGAATTTCATGTTATCGCGGAGATAATCGAACCCGAATTCGTTGTTGGTGCCGTAGGTAATGTCGCAGCCGTAGCTTTGCTGACGCTCGGAATCGTCCAGATCGTGGACGATGACGCCGACGGTCATGCCCAGGGCCGTGTAGATGCGGCCCATCCATTCCGAGTCGCGGTGCGCCAGGTAGTCGTTGACGGTGACGACGTGGACTCCCTTGCGCTCCAGGGCGTTGAGATAGACCGGCAGCGTGGCGACCAGAGTTTTGCCTTCGCCGGTTTTCATTTCGGCGACCTTGCCGCGATGCAGCACGATGCCGCCGATCAACTGGACGTCGAAGTGGCGCATGTTGAGCATGCGGCGGCCGGCTTCGCGGACGGTGGCGAAGGCGGGGATCAGGAGATCGTCGAACGCGGCGCCTTGATCGAGCTGCTCGCGGAATTGGACGGTGCGGGCGGCGAGATCGGCGTCGGAGAGCGCCTGCATTTCGGGCTCGAGATCGTTGATGGCGGCCACCATCGGGCGCATGGCCTTGACTTCGCGCTCGTGCTTGGTGCCGAAGATTTTCGCGAGTACAGTATCGACTCCCACAATTGCCTCCTAAAGTTATCAGCTATTAGTTGTCAGCTCTCAGCTATCAGTCATCAGTTGTCAGATATCAGTTCCGGGCTGAAGGCTGACCGCTGAGAGCTCGCGATCAGCAACGCAGGGAGAGGAGGCGCTTGCGCCGGAGGATGGGCGAGACCACGGCGGCGGGGGCGTGCGTCCAGGAGAAAGCGGAAGAAGGAGCGAAGAGCGCGCGCGGCGGGAGACCGTGCGCGTGGGAACGCGAAGACGGCGTTTCAGCCGAAGGGGCGACGAATTGGAAAACGGAATGAATAAAACGGACGAGCGGGTGCTGCGCGCGTGGCTGCCTCGGAGAGCCGGGCTCGGCGGCGATAACGGCCATCAAAGCGGAGAGACCGATCAGCGGCGCGAGACTGGAAAGGAGCGTGCGGCGCGGGCGCATGAGGTTCCGCTACCAACTTAACACGCTTCTGGTGCATGACATAAAAATGGTAGATTGCTCAGGGTTCGCGCCAAATGCCACCATCTGGGCGTAGCCGATACGCTCTGGCTGAGCCGCGATGGGGTGCCCTCTGCTGTTGCCACCTTTACGTCGCGCACCCGACCGTTTACTGCACGTCGTAGCTGGGCGGCGGCTCGCACGCTTTGGTTTCAGCAAACCCCACGTCGCGCCGTCCGGTCTTTCTCTTACTTCCTCAAAGGCACACGAGCTTTTACCGATATCTCTTAATGTGCTCCCGATTGGGCTTATCAGCCTATGTGTGGCCGCGGTGCTGTGCGCACTGGGGTGGCTGAGAACCTATTGGTTGTTGAACCGGCTCGGACAGGAGCGCGTTAGCCAGGAACACTCTTCGCGCCTCATCGAAGAGGAACGCCGCATTCTGGAGTTGGTCGCTCATGGGGCCTCTCTCGAGGAGCTCCTGGACGCCTCCACCGCCGCAATTGAACGGACCGCTCCCGCTTGCTTTTGTTCCATCCTGTTGCTCGACGAGGACGGCGTCCGATTGCGCAAGGGATCGGGGGGTGGTTTGCCGCCGGAATACATGCAAGCGGTCGACGGACTCCGGATCGGGCCGGACGTGGGGTCGTGCGGCAGCGCGGTGTTCCGCAACCAAACGGTTATCGTGAGCGATATCGCCACGGACTACCGCTGGAAGGCGGCCAAGGATTTCGTGCTCGGATTCGGCCTGCGCGCCTGCTGGAGCGTGCCCATCCGCAACTCCCAAGGCCGGGCTCTGGGCGCCTTCGCCATGTATCACACCAAGGTCGCCGTCCCCCACTCCAAGGAATTGGCCGTGGTGGAAGCGGGCGCCCATCTGGCCGGCAACATCATCGAGCGTTTGACCGCGGAGCGCAAGCTGCGCGAGAGTGTGGACCGTCTTCAGTTGGCCGAGGAAGTCGCCGCCTTCGGCATCTGGGAGCGGGATCTGGAGAAGGACGTGATGACGCTGTCGGCGGGGGCGGCGGCGGTGAGCGGATTGGAGCGCAAGGCGGTCCGCATGAACCGCGCCGAGCTCAATCAACTGATCCACCCCGAGGATCGCGAGGCGGCGATCGCCGCCGCCCACCAGGCGATCGCCGAAGCCGGCTGCTATCGCGCCGAATTTCGAGTCGTGACCCCCGACGGAACTCCCCGGTGGTGCCGCAGTCAGGGCCGAGTGGAGTTTGCCGGCGGAAAAGCCGTGCGCATGACTGGCGCGATTATCGATGTCAGCAAAGAGAAGGCCATGGTCGAGCAGCTTCGGGCCAGCGCGGAGCGGCATGACCGGCCTGCTGCTGGATACCCCCCTGTCGGGCGAGCAAAGGGAATACGCCGAAATTGTCCGCACCTCCAGCGAAGCGCTCCTGGCCATCATCAACGACATCCTGGATTTCTCCAAAATCGAAGCCGGCAAACTCTCCCTCGACGCGTTTCCTTTCGATCTCCGATCGATTCTGGAGGAAGCCAGCGAGATCGTCGCGCCCACGGCCAATCAGAAAGGCGTGGATCTCATCGTGCACTATCCCACGGCCGCGCCCACTCACTTAGTGGGCGACGGCGACAGGATCCGCCAGGTGGTGACCAATCTGGCGGGAAACGCCGTAAAATTCACCGCTACGGGACATGTTCTGCTGGCGGCTGAGTTCCTCCCGAGCCGCGACCCGGTTACCGAGCTGCGCATCTCCGTGACCGACACCGGCATCGGAATTCCCGCACACAAGCTCGGGACCCTGTTCGAGAAATTCACGCAAGCCGACTCTTGCACCACGCGGAAATACGGCGGAACAGGATTGGGCTTGGCGATTTCCAAGAGATTGGTGGAGCTGATGGGAGGCTCCATTGGTGTTCAGAGCCAGGAAGGCAAGGGATCGCAATTCTGGTTCTCGTTGAAGCTGCCGCAAGCGGAGCAGCCGGAAGTCAATCCCGCCCCGTCCGGAATTCTGAGAGGTCTGCGAGCGTTGATTGTCGACGATAACGAGGTGAATTGCCGCGTGGTGCGCGACCAGATCTCCAGTTACGGCATTCGAAGCGGCAGCGCCTCGGCGGCGGGCGAAGCACTCGCGGAGTTGCGAGCCGCTCGCGCTTCGGGCGATCCCTACGACTTCGTGATCTCCGACTTTCAAATGCCCGGAGGGGACGGCGCGGCTCTCGCCGTGACCGTCCACCAGGACTGCGCCACCGCGGGCGCAACGCGTCCCGTTTTCCTCATGCTGACCTCTGTCCCTCACTGGCGCGAACAGAAAGGCATGGAAGACGCGAGCGTGGACGCCTGCCTGGTTAAGCCGGTGCGGCAAGCCCGCTTGATCGAGACACTCGCCACCCTGTGGTCCCTTCGGCGACAGAGCGAGCCCGAGCCGGCGGTTCCGCCGCCGCAAGAAAGCTCCGCTGCTTCTCTCGGCGCGCTTCAGGAACGAACCGCTAGCGAATTCGACGGCTGCGGTGCCAGGGTCCTGGTGGTGGAAGACAACGCCGTGAATCAAAAAGTGGCCGTGATGATGCTCTCCAAGCTGGGCGTTCGCGCCGATGTCGCGGGCAACGGACGCGAGGGCCTGGAGATGCTGCAGATGCGCAGCTACGACGTGGTTTTCATGGATTGTCAGATGCCGGAGATGAACGGGTACGAAGCCACCGGCTACATCCGCCGGCTGGAGGGTTCCGGCAACCGCGTTCCCGTGGTCGCCATGACCGCCACCGCCATCGAGGGATCGCGTGAGCGGTGTCTCGAACATGGCATGGACGATTTCATCTCCAAGCCCGTGCAAATCGGCGAGCTTCGCCGCGCGCTGGCCGCTTGGCTACAACCGGCCGAGGTTGGCCGGTTGAAGGATACTTGAGCTTTCAGCTTTGCAGCCATCAGCTTCCTTACTGCCCGGCTTTCTTAAAAAACCACAGCCAGAAATATTGTTGCCCAGCGTTGTGCATGTAGCGCGGCTCGAATCCGCACCGCAGCGCCAAAGCCCGCGCTTGCTCTTCCGAATACGGCACGCCGACCCAGGTATCGCCGGGATCGCTCTCGACGCTCACATCTCCTTGCACCTGAAATTTGAACAGAGCTCCCGGCCGCAGGAGCCGCGACACTTCGCGCACATAATTTTCGATGATGTCGCGGCTGGAGATATGCTGGAACACGATCGCGGAATAAGCGAAGTCGAATTCCGTTTCCGGCAGCACCGTAAGATCGCAGCCGTTATTGCGGTAGAGCCGGACGTTGGACCGGTTGGCCAGCGCGGCGCGGGCCCGCTCGATCATCTCGCCGCTCACGTCCACCGCGTGCACTTCGCCGAAGAGACCGGAAAGCGCCCGTGTCAGGCGCCCGGCGCCGCAGCCGATTTCCAGAACCCGCATCGACCGTGGGTCCTTGCCTTGATAGATGTTGATCGTGTCGGTAAGAATGTCTTCGGCGATGGCCTTCTCGCCGGACGCGAAAAACTCCTCATCGGTCCAGTCGGCGCGGCTGGTGTCGACGAAATGGCGCGCATTCTTGCGGGCGCGCTCGTCCCAATCCCGGCGCATTCGCTCCAGTTGGCGGTCCAAAATGTGCCGGTCCAAAATCCCGTGGTGCGGCATGACTTGAGGACGATTGTAGGACCTGGCTACGGCCGCCCTTCGCTGGACGGGGGCACGATTCCCTTGATCCGTAAATAGGCGACCATCGTACCGTACATTTCGTTGTCGTGGGCGATGTTGAAGTTCAGCACGCCGAGCTTGGTCACTTGCCGTCCAAACATGTTGACTTTAGCCGCGCCTGCGCTGTCGGTCATTGAGTCGTAGACGGGATCGCAGTAATCGAACGATTGCTTGAGCACCGCGGCGAGGTCCGCTTTCGAAGTCTTGCCTGCGGAGATCCCCTGCTTCTGTTCGCCTTTCGCCATCCCACACAGCATCACCTGCACGTCGGCGATGTGCGCGACCATCTCGCCGTAAGTGCGCACTTGCGGAGTGGTTCGGAAGGAATATTCCTCCGCCGGCATTTTATCCGCCGCTTTGAGCAGCGTATTTTTGATGCCGGTATAGCTCTGTTTGGCGTCAGCGCTGAAAGGATTCTGAGCCTTTTGAGCTTGCGCTGCCGCGCAGGCGAGCACGGCGGCAAACGTTGCGGTTACAATGCGGTTCACGCGATTCTCCTCAATTGGTTTAAGACTGATTAGCAGTATAACAGTGGCTCCCAATGCCGGTAGAGGGGTCACCGGGCCGCTGAACTTCAGCCCTCGTGACCGCCCTTTGCGCGCTTATGCGGTCTCCATCTCCCTGGAATTAATTTCGTACTTGAAGTTATCGGGGTCGAGACAATCCAGGCGGCCATCCGCCGTTTCGGCCTGTGGATACATGAGGAACTCGACCGGCGAACCGCTGGAGTTGGGCAGCGCCACATCGTGGGCAAAGTTGTACGCCATCCAGTTCATTTCCCAAGATCCGAATAGCCGCGCACGGGCCTTCTTGACCATCTCGTCGTCCAGCGGACGGTTTCCGGGCGGTTCCTCCAGCATGACCTTTCGCACGTCTGCCGGATCGACAGGAACCCAACCTACATCACCCAGGTATACTTCCGCTCGGCAGTGCTGCGCTTTCGTCACGTTCACCCCCGTCACGTTCATCGAAGAAGCGCCTAAGCTCTTGTACCCCAAATTTGAGGCGGCTACGCGGATGCCATAGACGTCGCGCGCGGGAAGGCCGGACGCGCGAGCCAGCCCCACGTAGAGCGCATTCAGATCGGCGCATTTGCCGCCCAGATCCCCGGATTCCAGCATGAAACGAATGTTGCCGAGGCCACACCCACGCGTGCTGGGCTTGCGGTAGGTGTTTTCTACAATCCATTCATAGATCGCGCGCGCCTTATCGCCATCCGTCCTGGCGCGGCTGGTGATCGCGGCGGCGCGCTCTTTCACAATGCCGTCCGTCGGCAGGAGCTTGGTGGGCCTCAACCAATATTTGGCTTCTGAGCCGCTCATTGCCGGGGCCGGGGCCGGGGCCGGGGCCGGGGCCGCGGCGCGCCCGGAGAAGTTCACGGCGCGATCCCTGGTGGCTATGCGGCTCGTCACGATCAAGACCGGTCTTGCGCCGGCGGGGATTTCCGCATAGACCATTTTGAGCGCGTCTGCCCGGCTTTCAAACGTTCTCACCGCCCCTTCCTCACTCCTGAACGTGTTGGAAAGCGTCCTCTGATAAGGCGTATCTCCCCCGGGAGCCAAGGGCCCCAGAGCCAAGGGCGCCCAAATGCGCGTCACGCCTGAAGGCTTCAAGACTTCGACGCGGGTCGTCACCTCGAATGTCCGCCAGCCACCGCCTTTTGCGCTTTGCGCCAACGCGGCCTTGCCCTTGGAGAACGCAAAGATCGAGGGCGCAACGCCCGCAGCCCGCAGAAAATCGCGCCGGTTTCTATGGCCCATGCAGGATTGATTATACATTCGCGGTCGATGTTCGTGAATCGGGGGGATTTTTGGGGCGCGTTCTGGTGACCAGTTGATCTCCGCTTCCTTTCCCTGCGCGAGGAGTAGCGCCCCTTAAATGGAGCGGGAGACGCGACTCGAACCCGAGCGTATTTGTCTCAGGGGTTTCAGTTTGTACTAATAATAGCCAAGAGTACTTGAAATCCTGAGTACGGGAGCTTTCAGCTTTCAGCGATCAGCGGTCAGCTTCTGAAGCAGCGCGGTCAGCATGCGTTTGAGTTCTGTTGCCCGCTGCGACAGCTCTGCGTGATCCTTGGGTTTG
>DATDGT010000376.1:0-18908 GCA_036521975.1 Bryobacteraceae bacterium | reverse complement strand
CTATCCCACCGGTCTCAAACCGAACCGCCGACTCATCTCATCGCTCGCCCTCAAACCCGGCAAGATATTGCCGCGATGGAACTACACCATTGCACCCAATCTGTGAGAATCTATGGAAGTTAATTTTGCGTGGACCCTTAGCCCGCCTAGTAGTAGTCTTCAACCTCATCTAGATCTTTTTCTCATTGTTCCTTACCGTTTAAAGCCCTATTATCCGCTTGTGCAGTAATTTTCCGGGGCCAGCTTGCCAGGTCGAACCGAACCGTGGACATCGGTCGGAGGGGTAACCGACTATGTCCGTGTCACTCGGCACACGGTCTACCGGCTGGTTTGAGAAAAAGGGTGTCAGCGCAACACGCAGGCCGCTTGCGGACTTCGAGCTATCCGAAGTTGACGCATGGGTCCGATCGGGCGGGCCGGATGAATCCGCGGCTCGACTGCCTTGATACCCCAACACTGGTGAGAACGGATGAGCATATTCGAAATGCACGCCGCGGTCATTCAAGACTACCGGCAGTACGTCCAAAGCTTTCTTTCGATTTCCGATCCGCAGATTCGCGCATTTGTCGATCACGAACTTGCAGCGGGCGACCGGTTTTGGCCGGAAGCCTTAGTCCAGCTTAATCCAGCGTATCGGGAAGTAGAGACCGTGGACGAACTGTCGTCAGCGGGTCTGCTGACTGCGGCTACCGCCGAAATCTTCCGGTCATCCACCGGTAACGCCATCCGCCTCTACCAGCACCAGCGAGACGCAATCGAAACAGCCCACCGCCGAGAGTCATTCGTCGTGACGAGCGGAACGGGATCCGGGAAGAGCCTGGCCTATTTCATTCCCATCTTCGACGCCTTGCTGCGTTCCGGCGCTGATGAGCGGAAGGTGCGCGCCATCGTGATCTACCCGATGAACGCCCTTGTAAACTCCCAGTACAAGGCCCTCCAGGAATACGCCGTCGGCTACTCCAACCGGAACGGCAAACCAATACCGGTCCGTTTCGGCCGCTACACCGGTCAGGAGTCACAGGATGAGAAGGCCCGGATGCAGCAGGATGTTCCTCATATCCTGCTGACCAACTATATGATGTTGGAGATGATGCTCCTGCGCGCGCAGGAGTCTCTCTTTGTAGACCGCGCCAGCACGGGCCTTCAATTCCTCGTTCTTGACGAGCTGCACATGTACCGGGGCCGCCAGGGGTCCGACATCGCGATGCTCATACGGCGTCTGCGAGAGCGCTGCGGTAATCCGGAAATCCTCCATATCGGCACCAGCGCCACAATGGTCGCAAGCCCGACGGCCACGCCGGAGGAGCGTCACGCGGCAGTAAGTCTGTTCGCGTCCCGACTATTCGGCGCCGAGATCGATAGCTCCAATATCATCGAGGAGCATCTGGTCCCGATCGTGGGCTCGGCCGGGACACATTCGGCGGCGGCTTTTCGAGAAGCCGTTTCTGGCCCGGCGCCGGTCACACGTGCCGAGTTTCTAGCGAATCCGCTGGCCGCGTGGATCGAGCAGGCCATCGGAATCGAGTGCGAATCTTCCGGTAATTACCGGCGGCGGACACCCCGGACTCTCGCCGCTGTGGCGGAAGAACTTGCCGCGCTTACCGGCGTTACGTCGGAATTGTGCTCCGCGCGAATACGTGAATTCCTCCTGGCGAAATTCCCGGAAAACACCGGAGGCAAGCCGGTCTTCGCCTTCAAGCTTCACCAGCTCATTTCCCAAGGGAAGCCGCTCCACGCCACAATGGAGCGGGGCTATCGCGACCTCTCGTTCGAAGGCCAATGTTTCGCGCCTCCTCGTATTGACGGCGGCTCTGCCCGCCCGATGTTCCCGCTGGAATTCTGCCGGAACTGTGGCCAGGAGTATTACAAAGTCACCTACGACCAAAATAAAAACGCTCTGTCGCAGTGGGTGAATGAGTATGGCGATGGCGACGATGATTCTCCGAGCCGCGCCGGATACTTGTTTCTGCCCGCGAATGCCACATCCGATGGGAGCTCCGCCGATCTTCCCCCGGACCTGATGGAGCCAAACGGCCGCAAGGTAAAGCGCGCCTACGCACATCGCATCCCGGAAGATCTGTACGTTCGCGCCGACGGAACGATAACCCACGCGGCGGATCACGATGCACTGCGCGCATGGTTCCAGCCGCGGCCATTCCTGATTTGCCAGTCATGTGGTGAGTACTATCCGGACTCCCGCGGCGCCGAATTTCGAAAACTGAGCGGGCTCGCCAACGAAGGCCGCAGCTCCGCCACCACCGTCCTCGGCATCTCTGTTCTCGCGAACACTTCGAAGGCGAACATCGCGGAATCGGGTAGAAAACTGCTCAGTTTCACGGACAACCGGCAGGACGCCTCTCTTCAGGCCGGCCACTTCAACGACTTCGTTCTGGTCTGCCTCATTCGGTCAGCGATTGTCGATGCGCTCGACCGTTGCGGCGAACTCCGCCACGACAACATAGCCGCGGAGACGTTCCGCTCCTTGAATCTGCGCCTGCCTGACTTCGCCCGGAATAGCAAGGTCGAATCCGGCACGGAGCAGGCCAAAAGGATTTGCGATCGGTTCCGAGAACTCATCGAGTACAGGATTTACGAGGACCTCCGCCGCGGCTGGCGAATCGTCCACCCCAATCTGGAACAGTGCGGCCTTTTATCAATCGGATATCGCGGCCTGGATGGGGCGTGTGTGAACGACGCCATGTGGTCAGCCATTCCCGAAATTGCCTCTCTCAATCCCGTGGAACGGCGTTCGATCCTCAAGGCAATCCTGGATTTCGCGCGCCGTAAGCTCGCCATCGCGTCCCATGCACTCATCGAGACCGAGTTACAGCAAATGCGCAAGCGGGTCAACCAGGATATCAACGACCGTTGGTGCTTCGATGAATCGGAAGAGAATCTGCGGTCGTCAACGCGGCTGGTTCTTCCGGGCGGACAACCCCGAGGCGGCATCAGCTTTGGCCCGCGAAGTCTCCTTGGCCGTTATCTGAGGCGGATTTTCCCCGATATCGCCGACTATAACGGGTTCGTACACCGGCTCGTCGCCGCGCTTGCCTCCCAGGGTCTCGTCACGATCCAAGCTGATCGTGGCGCCGAGTACGTCCAGATCGACGCATCGGTCCTCGTTTGGGCGAAAGGCGCAGGCGAGATTCCGGAGCCGGACCCAATCTATTCGCGCCGCGCGAGCGGAGGCGCCTACACCGCCGCCCAGCGGAAGGCAAACGAATTCTTCACCGAGCTATATCGCGTTCGCGCGCGTGCCCTCGGTGATCTCGCATCCGCCGAGCACACCGCACAAATCAACTATAAGGACCGTGAAGAGCGTGAGCTGGCGTTCCGGAATGGGGAACTGGGCGCGCTGTTTTGCAGTCCGACCATGGAGCTCGGCATCGATATCGGCGACCTTCAGCTTGTCCACATGCGCAACGTGCCGCCCTCGCCGGCCAGTTACGCACAGCGCAGCGGCCGTGCCGGCCGCCGCGGCCAGCCTGCCCTCATCCTGACCTATTGTTCGGGACGCAGCGGTCACGACCAGTACTACTTTGAGCGACGCCAAGAAATCGTCGCCGGATCTGTCCGGCCGCCGCGCCTCGATCTGTCGAATCGCGACCTCATTCGGGCGCATGTCCACGCGGTCTGGTTCGCCAAGGTCCGCCTCAAGATCGGGAGCTCGATCACCGACTTAATTGATCTAAGCCCTAACGGCCTGCCGCTCAAGAACGAAGTACGGTACGCCCTCCAACTCTCGCCGAACGTGCTGGCCGAGTGTGCCGCCGAGACCAGGCGTATTTTGCAGCGATGCGGCAGCGACGTAAGCCAGGCCCCCTGGTACGACGTATGCAGCAAAGCCGCATCAATAGTCCAGTTATTTATTGGACACTACACTAGCGGGACCGTTTCGACCCCCGCCCCCGGGGCACACGCCAAACGTCAGGCTCATTCAGGCTCCAATCCGTGAATATCCACACTGCCCGCGAAACTTTTCTTACGCGTTTTCTATTAGTTCCGCTCTAAGGCGATGGGGATTCCCGCGAAGCCGTGCTTCATTATGGGCAGGGCACGGTAAGCATCGCGGGAATCTCCTCACTGGGAACCGCGGTCACCCCGCCAGAAATCCTAGGCTACTGAATGTGGGGTCTGCAGCGGTGGGCGATAGGCTGTATCGACAAATCAGCGCTCATTTCCCGGCTTGAGGTCGATTAACTGCAAACCGGGCCCTGGTCAGGGAGACGGCCTAGAGGGAGCTCCTTCGAATTATTTCGAATTATTTTCGAATTATTAAGGTTGCGCGAGGGCAAATTTCATGGCGGTGGCCCCAAGACGGCCACAAGCCAAATAACAGATAACTGATAACTGACACGCGGCCTGCTCGTGCCCGGACTCGGCGCACGACGCGCGGCCATTTTTTATCCCCATGGACGAACGAGCGGCCGGTCATAGACTATTCGTTTTCCCGGGCCACCATCACAGGCAGCCAATCCCGCGCCTCAGGGCTGGCTTTGTTTTTTCAAATCCGCTCAACCGCAGGCAGGCGGCTGCGGACCGCACCGGTTTGGCTTTGTTTTTTCTGGTCCCAACCACCACAGGCAGGCTGTATCGCAGCACAGCGCTGGCTTCGTTTTTTCAGGTCCGTCATCCGCGGGCAGGCGGCTGCGGAAACGCGCTGTGGAACCAGGCGCTGTGGAACCAAAATGTCCGGCTTTGTTTTTTCAAGCCCACCGGTGCCGGCCGAACCCCCCGGTCACTGCTATGGGGAAGGTTTTCGCCTTACCCCACCCGAATCGCGGTATGCTAGAAAATCCGCTAGCCACGTGTTCGCATGATCCTCAAATTCAACCACCTCCAAGGAAAGGTCGCCGCCGGGACGGCGCAAGACGTCGTGGGGACCGTTTATTCGCTTCTGGAAGAGGGCCACATCAACCAGGATCAATTCGCCCGCCTCCAAATCGAGCTCGATTGGATCCAGTACAAGCAGAATTTTCGCGAAGTGGTGATCGCCACGCAGGGTTACAAGCACAACTCTCCCGCTCCGATCATGGATATCCACATCGACGCGCGCCAGGTGGTCCCCGGCTGCCTGCGCGCGGAAATACTCAGGGCGGCGTCCCGCGCTTGGGCCAACGGCGAATCGCCCGCGCCTGCGGACAGAGTCCCGCTCGAGGATTTTCAATCGCTCCGCACCAGCGTCGTCTGGGAATTCAACAAGCTGTATTGGAACCGACTTGGGGACTGGGAGAGCATGAGCGGCGCCAGTTACGAAAAGGCGCTTCCCGGCGGCCAATCCGACGGCCATCTTCCCGAGGCCATCGCCGACAGCGTGATGGATTTCTGGAATCTGCTGCGCGATCTGGAAGCTCGCAACCAGCTTCCCGTCGAGATTTTTCTCCTGGAGATCGGCGTGGGAACCGGAACGCGCATGGGTTTATGGCTGGACAAATTTCGTGAGGTCGACCGCGAGCGCGGAACCACTTATTATCCGCAACTTCGCGTGCTTCTCGGGGATTACGCTCTGGGCACGCTCGACCGTTCGCGCCCGGCCGTCGCCGAGCACGAGGATTTGTGCAGCTTCCTGGTTTTGGACGCGCAGCATCCTCTCAAGACCTTGTCTTTTCTGCGCTACAAAATCATGTACGTGCACTCCACCAACGTCTACGACAATCTGCCGGACGAGGAAGTGGTGCGGCGCGACGGCCGCCTGTATTTCGTGCAGGTCCGGGCGCATCTGCCGATGACAGAGGTGGTGCGCATCGGGCAACAGTTCGATGTGCCGCCCGAAAAGATGCGCCAGCACGTCGACCGGCTGCTGGAGGGCCATCTCAACGATTTCGGCCCCCGCTCCCGCGGCGTCGAATTTTGGCGTGAGGTGTGGAAAGCCGTGCGGCTGGAGGAGCGATTGGTGCAGCTCGAAGATCTGCCCGAGTTCCCCTTTCCCGAGGGCTTGGACGCACCCAGGCTCGAAGACATGCTCGCGGACGCCCCCAGCGATTTCCGTTTTCACTTAAGCTCCGGCGCGCTCGAAAGTTTTGTCCGGACCCTTCCGCTGCTGCATCCCCGCGGCTTTTTGCAGGTGCAGGATATCTTCGTGCAGAATCTGGATCAATACCGTGTGGGCTTCTTCGGTCCGGGAAAACTGGAAGGCTCGCTGTTGAACTGGGTGAATGGCGCGATACTGAAAGAGGTGGCCGAGCGCGCGGGCTACAACGTGCACTTCGCGCCGTTTCCCTATCGCAAAAACTCGCGTACTTCCATTCTGTACACTACTCGCCGTGAATAAAATTATGAACTTGCCTCTACTTCCCACTGCCATCGTCGGCAGCTACGCCATGCCGGGCTGGCTCGAACGCATGAAGACCGATTATTTCGCCCGCCGCATCAGCCGCCACGATCTCGATGAAATCTACGACGCGGCCGTCAAGGCCGCGATCAAAGACCAGGAAATCGCCGGTGTGGACATCGTCACCGACGGAGAGCTGCGCCGCGACAACATGGTCGATTATTTTTTGGAGCGCTTCCCAGGCGTGCAAATCGACCGCTCCTCCAAGAAGTTCTACTACGATTTCTACGACAGCGTGGTGCAGGCGAAGCTCCCCATGGCCTCGCTGGCGCTGGTTTCCGATTTTCGTTTTCTCACCGCTTTCACCGAGCGCCACACGAAATTCAACATCACCGGCCCGCACTGCCTGGCCAAGCGCATTCGCAATAAGTATTACCCGACGGAAGAAGCGCTGGCGATGGATCTGGCGCGGGTAATGAATCTGGAATTGAAGGCGTTGGCCAAAACCGGTGCGCATTTCCTGCAAATCGACGAGCCGTATTATTCCGGTTTCCCGGAAGACATCGGATGGGCGGTGAAATCGCTGAACGCGCTCGTGGACGGCGTGGACGCGAAAATCGCCGTCCACATCTGCTACGGCAATCGCTACGGCAAACCCTCCTGGGAGGGAAGCTACCGTTATCTGTTCCCCGCGATTCTCGATGCGAAAGTCCATCAGCTTACCCTCGAATTCGCGCGCCGGGGCGGAGAAGACCTGGACCTGTTCAAAGAGTTCGCGCCGCCGTTCGAATTGGGCATCGGGGTAATCGACGTGAAGGCGCATGAAGTAGAAACGCCGGAGATGGTGGCCGAGCATATCCGCCGCGCGCTGGAAGTGGTGCCGCCCGAGAAGATCTATGTGCTGACCGATTGCGGCTGCGTTCACTTGCCGCGCGATGTCGCCTTCTCGAAGATGCAAGCCATGGTGCAGGGCACGCAGATTGTCCGCAAGGAGCTCGGCAAGGCGAACCTGAGCATGCCCACGCCGATTAGCGTTTCGCATTGAGATGTCTTCTCCGAATCCCCTCGGCCAGCCCCATAATCCGCTCCGCGGGGCCCTGAGCGGGGGAAAGTTCCTCTACATGGTGGAGCTGGTGGCCAGCGCCTCCGCGCCCGAGGAGAAGGTGTTCGACGCGGCCGCGAAGCTGGCGGAGATTCCGGAGATAGTGGCGGCCGGCATCACCAGCTACGCCGGGGGGTCGGCCGGCCACGATCCCATTCGCATCGGTACGGGCGTTCGCGCCCGGGGACTCGCGCCCAATATCCATCTGACCTGCGTAAATAAGAGCCGTGAGGAGATCCTCGCGGCTCTCGGCACGTTGCAAACATTGGGCATAGAAAATGTTTTTGCGATCACCGGCGATTATCCGCTTCAAACAGAGCCGCGACCGCCAGGGAGCGGTCCGTCGTCGAACGCGTTTTACGATCTCGACTCGGTTCAGCTCGTCGAAATGATCGCCGAGCTGCGCGAGCGGGGATATCCGTTCTATATTTCCGTGGCCGTCTCGCCTTTCAAATACACAGAAGCCGATTGCGTTTATCAATATCTGAAACTCGAAAAGAAAATCGCCGCGGGCGCCGATTTCGCCATCACCCAGCTCGGCTATGACGCGCGGAAATTCCGCGAATTGAAGCGCTATTTGAATGATCGCGGCTTGAAGACTCCGGTTTTAGGCAACGTGTACATCTTGCCTGCGGGCGCTGCGCGCAAATTCTCGAAAGGCGAGCCGCCCGGCTGCTGGGTTTCGCCGGAATTACTGGAAAAAGTTCAGGAAGAAGCCAAGGCCCCCGATAAAGGCGTGGCCGCGAGGTTGGAGCGGGCCGCGCGCATGGCCGCCATCGTTCGCGGGTTGGGCTATGCCGGCGTCTATCTGGGAGGCGGCCATCAGGCCGACCAGATGCGCTGGATCATTCAGCGATCGCAAGAAATCGCCCCGCAATGGGAGCAATTCGCCGAAGAAATCTCCTATTCTCCGAAGAATGGCTTTTTCTTTTTCGAATCGCCGCGGCCCAAAAGAACGCTTCCTCTGCCCTTGCGCATCACCGATAAATTCGCCGAGCTTTTCCCGGTGAAAAAAGGTGATAGCGCGATGCGTGCGCTGCTCTCCGGCATTTTCCGCTGGGTCGACAAGCGGCCCGCCGTGGCTCATTTTGTGGAGCGCGCGGAGTTGGCGTTCAAGAAGCCCGTCTTCGGCTGCCAGGCCTGCGGCAACTGTGTCTTGGGCGAGATGGAATACGTTTGCCCGATGACCTGCCCGAAGAACATGCGCAACGGCCCGTGCGGAGGAACGTTCAACGGGCAATGCGAAGTCCTGCCGGACCGCGCCTGCATCTGGGTGAAAGTCTACGAGCACGCCCAAGCCGCGAACCGCGTGCAGGATTTAAAGGTCTTTATTCCGCCGCGCAACCGCGCACTCGAAGGCACCAGCTCGTTCATCAATCTGTTCCTCAATCGCGACAGCCGTCCCGGCCATCCCCAGCCGCTAATCACGATAGCGCCGGCTCCCGTCCCCGAGCAGCCGCCCGAAAGACCCCCCGAAGGGCCCCCTGAACGGCCAATGCTCAAAGCCGGCGGTGAGTGATCACGCTCGCGAAGGAAACTCTGGATGATGCCATCGTGGTGCGCTGCAGCGGCCGTATGGTAGCCGGGACCACGGAGGTTCTTCACGCGGAGATTAAACGCCTCATCGTTCCCGGCGGTCGCGTTCCCGCTCTTTGCGAACTTTGCGTCATAGCGAGAGATTGTATTGGCGTTCAAACGCTGATCACCGGGCAGGTGTCATGCAAGACCTTGGCTGTATTCGATCCGGTGATCAACCGCCGGTAGACGCCTACCCCATGCGTCGGCATCATGATCAAATCCGCGCCCAGGCTCCCGGCGCATGAACAATCAGGGAGTCGTCGCGGGAACCAGAACCGATTCATCGCCGGGAATGGACTGGCATGAAATGATCACGTTGCCTTAGCGCGCACACAATGACTTCACCAGTATTTGAAACTGCGGCTCGCTATCGGCGGTGCTCGGGGCCGGGGGTGGCTGCGCAGGAAATCGATCGGACAGAGAATCCGTAACAAAAGTGCCCGCGCCCGACTCTGATATAAGTGTATTCAGCCGGGATTAGACCCGGTAATTGCGCGCGAGTTTCTCGAAGTAACTCTATGGAAAAGTTTTCGATTACCGAATTTGTCAATCCCGATCCCCGAAAAAACATCTCGTTTCCTGCGGTGTGCGGCCTCACCCGCATCTTAATGATGGACCTGCCTCACAACCGCTACGGAAGGTTTCCCCCGCTACAGGTTCAGGGGGCGGTGCTTTGCCGGCCTGACGGCCGCCCTGGCCCGAGCCCCGGACTCACCGACTGCGGCCCGGGCGGGCGATACGAAAAACTCGAACTCAATTATTACGTTGTTGTAGACGTTCCGGACAGCGACAAATTCGTCCCTATTAATGCCGGGGTGTTGTTCGGTCTCTTAGAGCGGGGCCCCAAGACATTCGGACGAGTGCTCGGCAAGTTCCTGCGGCATGCCCGGTCCAGCCCCCTGAAACATCTATCTGCCGAAGACCTGCCTGACAGCCTTCGCCTGGAAAGCCGCCGGGACCAGGAAGAAAATCCTTGCCCTTCTCATCCGGGCCTGAACTTAGCAAGCAAATCATAATCGGCAGTTTCCACTCTTGATGAGACACGATCTCGTGCGTTCAAACGCTGACTACCGGGCAGGGCGATTGGCGGATGATGGAATATTCAGTCATCTCCAGGCGGCCCAGAGATTCCGACGGGGACGCGCGGCCAATCACCAGCAGATCGGCGTTCAATTCCTGCGTCACCAGAGCCACCACCTCTGCGGGTTCACCCGATTCGATTCTCACCGCCGCGTTCGATCCCACGTCCTTCTGCAGCGCGTCGAGGGCGCGCCGCGCCGCGGGCGAATTTGTGGTGACGTGCAACAAAGTAAGCCGGGTGTGACAAGCTTCGGCGAACCCGGCCGCCCACTGGAGAGCCCCGGCGCTCGAAGGCCGCAGATCCACCGCGCAGACGACATGATCGCAGGTCACTTTACTGTGAGCCGCGGAGTCCTGAATGTGCGCGCTGGTCCACACCGGACGCGTTGAGTCATGCAAGACCTTGGCTGTATTCGATCCGATGATCAATCGCCGGTAGACGCCGAGCCCATGCGTCGGCATCATGATCAAATCCACGTTCAGGCTCCCGGCGCATTCCACGATTTTGGAAGCCACTTCGCCATGCTCCGTGAGGTGCTGGATTCGCAAGTGATGATCCGAAAAGACGTGGCCGAAGCTTTCCCAATGGCTCCCCGGGGCGTCGCCGAGGAAGGTGTTGTAAGTGGGCGGCTGCACGACGTGCAGCAGCATCAAGTCTGCGTCGAAGCGGGTCGCCAGCGCGTCGACGCAAGAGGCAGCTTTCTCCGAGCGTTTGGAGAAATCCACGGGAAAGAGAATGCGTTTGAGTTTAAACATCGGGCTGCCGGGCCCGCTTTATCAGATCGAGGTAACGGTGAGCCAGTTCGCGGATCCAGCCCGGTTCTCTTCGACGAACAGCCTCGGGTTGAATCAAGTTGGCGCCAATGCCCACCGCGCGTGCTCCGGCGATGATAAAATCGCCGACCGTCTGTTGGCTCACTCCGCCCGACGCAATCAAAGGAATATCGGGAAACGGCGCCCGCAGAGCTCTCACGTAGCTCGGGCCGCCGACTTGCGCGCAGGGAAAAATCTTGACGAAATCGGCGCCCGCTTTGAACGCCCTCATGACCTCGGTCGGAGTCAACGCGCCCGGAAAGACGACTGCTCCACGCTTCAGCCCGCACACCACGATCTCCGGATCGAAGCCGGTGCTGGTGAGAAAACTAGCTCCTGCATCCAGGCAGCGATGCGCCACTTCGGCGTCGTACAATGTACCCGCGCCCACGATCATCTCCGGATTCCGTAGGACTAATTGCCGGATCACATCCACTCCGCCGGGAACCGTCATGGGGACTTCGACGATGGGAATGCCTCCGGCGGCGAGCGCTTCGGCGGCGAATAGAGCGTCCTCGCCCGAATATAAGCGGAGGGAAGGCACGATGCCGATGTCTTCGATGAGCGCGCGAACTTCGGTCTTGGTCATTTGGCGGCTGGGGATTCGATGGAGGGCATTGGCTGTTTCAGCGCACAGCGCCCGGCGCAGGACCGGGTGCTCGCAAGGATCGCTAACTCCCCGCTGCGCTGGGCTGCGTTGTGCGCTGAGTGAGTGGAAAGAATCGTAATATCGCCGAAGCCAATGCGCAAGTACAGATGCTGCGCTCCGTTATTGGATTGGCTCCCGAAAGCATGACCAAACTTCAGCTTCTTTCTTTCGCGGCCTGGGAAATCGGAGTCGACTGCGCCCAGCCGGCTCCTGGCATCGATGGCATAATCTCCGGCTTCCGGCAGGCTGAGCGCAATCTGGCCCATGCCGTCGGTGATGCGAATATCGCCTAGAATATCGGTGACGTTCACCTGACCTGAACGGTGCTGGATGTTCAGGTGGGCGGAACGGGGCAGGTGGATCCGGTATTCGAGCGAGACGGGCCGGATTCCCTCGAACGGCCGAAGCGGCCACGGATTTTGCACGACCGAGGTGGTGACCACGATATCGTTGCCGCGGCGCTCTGCCGTGACACGCGTGCGATCCCGATCTTTTTCGGAGCCGCCCGTTTTGATGGCGGTGATTTCGATACCGGATTGATCCCATCCGTCCACAGAAAGCAAGCCCACGGATTTCTGGATCCGCAGCGTTCCACCCGAGGGAAAGTCCATCTGCTTGGTTTCCGTTGCCTGCGCGAACAGCGCACCACTCCACACCACCGCAATTGCTAGTTTCAGCATTCCGTCTCCTAGTTCAGCTACCGGCCATCAGCCGTCATCTATCGGACATCCGTTTGGCTGATAGCTGAAAGCTGATAGCTGACAGCTAGCAACTACACATCCTCCGCCGAATTCGGCTCCGGCAGCACGTCGTTCTCTCCCGCTGCCCAGACATACAGCGTCGGCAGCAGGAAAATGCTGAACAGTAGCGCCGCCATCAACCCTCCGACGATGACGATGGCGAACGGGCGCTGCGAATCCGAGCCTATGCCGTGAGAGGTCGCCGCGGGCAATAATCCTAACATCGCCACCAGCATGGTCATCATGATGGGACGCAATCGCAGGATGGCGCCTTCCTGCGCGGCTTCCAGCACGGTCCGCCCGCGCACGCGCAGTTGATTGATGTACTCGACCATGATCACGCCTACCTGCACCGATACGCCGAACAGCGCCAGAAACCCGACGCCAGAAGAAACGCTGAGGTTCGTCCCGCTGATCAGCAAGGCGAGCAATCCTCCCACCGGCGCCATCGCGACGTTCACCAGAATCAATCCGGACCATTTGAAAGACCGGAACATCGAATAGAGAATCATGAAGATCAGCAGCAGCGTCAGGGGAATAATGATCTCCAGCCGCCGCTGCGCCCGCTGCTGCGATTCATATTCGCCCGCCCAATCGATGTGGTAACCGGGAGGAAGCTGCACCTGCTGATTGACTTTCTTAATTGCTTCCTCCACCGCGCTTCCCAAATCGCGTCCGCGCACGCTGTACTTGATCGCTACATAGCGCTGATTGGCCTCGCGATAGATTTCCTCCGCGCCGTCCACGGATTTCACATCTGCAAGCTGCGCCAGGGACACTCGTTCGCCGGTGGGAGAAAGCAAGCGGATGTTGGCGATGGCTTCCGGAGTCTCGCGGTACTGCGGAAGATAGCGCAGCACCAGATCGTAACGCTGCTCGCCCTGCAGAACTTGCGTCAACGCGTTGCCGCCAACCGCCGTTTGGATTGCATCCTGCACGTCGGCGACGTTGATCTGATAACGCGCGCACTTGTCGCGATTCACCGTGACATTCAAATTCGGCTGGCCGATCACACGGAATAAGCCCAGGTCTTGAATGCCCTGCACCGTCCGCATAATATTCACGATCTGATCGCCTTTCTCCTCGAGCAGCTTCAAATCGTCGCCAAACACTTTGATGGCCAGCTCGCCCTTGACTCCGCTGACGGCTTCCTCCATGTTGTCGGAAATCGGTTGAGAGAAATTCCAGATGACTCCCGGAATCGTGGATAGCGCGCGGTTCATCGCCGCGATCACTTCATCCTTGTTCTGATGAAACGCCGGCCTCCATTCCTCCTTAGGTTTCAGGTCTACAAAATACTCGGTGTTGAAAAAGCCGGTGGTGTCGGTGCCGTCGTCGGGGCGGCCCACCTGGCTGGTGCATTGAGGCACTTCGGGAAACGAACACAGAATGATGCGAGCTTGATCGCTGACGGAAATTCCCAAAGCTTGATTAGTGCTCGGAGCGAGTGTGCCGCGCACCCAAATCGCGCCCTCGTCCAAATGCGGAAGGAATTCCGAGCCCAATACCCAGCCGCCCAAATACACCGTCGTAGCGAAGCCCGCCAGGGCCACGGAAAGCGTAACCCATCGCCACTTGATTGCCAGGCCGAGCAGTTTGCGGTATCGATTGGTGAGAAAGCTCATCAAGGGGTTGTGCCATTCCCGCGTCCCTTTGCGGAAAAAGACGCTCGAAAGAACCGGCGCGAGCAGCATCGAAAATATCAGCGCGCCCAGCAACGCGAACGCGACGGTCCAGGCCATCGGCTTAAACAATCGGCCTTCCACGCGCTGCAGCGTAAAGATGGGCAGATAGGCGGTGATGATGATTCCGATGGCGTAGAATACGGGCCGTTGCACTTCATGCGCCGACTCGCGGATCTTCTGCATCGGGGTGCGCCTATCGCCAGACTCTTGGCGGGAGAGATGGCGCACGATGTTTTCCACCATCACCACCGCTCCGTCCACGACCATGCCGAAGTCGAGCGCCCCCAACGAGAGCAGATTCGCGGGAATGCCTTTCAACTGGAGACAGGTTGCGGCGAATAACAGAGAGAATGGGATGGTCAGCGCGACAATCAGGGCGCCGCGAACATTTCCCAGAAAGAGGAATAGAATAATCACCACCAGAATGATTCCCTCGGTCAAGTTATGCAGTACGGTGTGAGTGGTGTAGTGAACCAGATCGCTGCGATCGAGGAAGGGAACTACCTTGACGCCCGGAGGCAGAATCTCGGTGTTCAGCTTTTCGACTTCCTTGTGAATCCCCTCCAGCGTGGAATCGGAATCCGCGCCCTTCCGCAACAGCACAATGCCGGAGACGACATCGTCGTTATCCACAATCATGCCGTTGGAAAGATGGCGGGCGCGCGCGAATTGTCCTAGCCGGATTTTCGGTCCTTGCTCCACTACGGCGATATCCTTCACGCGCAGCGGCGTTCCGGTTTTCGTGAACAGAACCGTGTTTTCGATATCGTGGACGTTGTCCACCAGGCCCACTTCCCGCACATTCACCTGCTGCAAGCCTGCGTTGATGAAGCTGCCGCCGGCGTTGGCGTTGTTGTTGGTGAGTTGCTGCTCCACCTGCCCAATGCTCAATCCGTAGGCGATGAGCCTATTGGGATCCACCCGCACCTGATATTCACGCGTGGGGCCGCCGAAGCTCGCGACATCGACGACGTTCGGAACGGATTTGAACGCCTTCTCCACCACCCAATCCTCCAGCGACTTCAATTCCATCACGTCGTATTTGGGATTCGTGCTGTGCAACGTGAAGAAATAGATTTGTCCCACGGGGCTCCAGTCGGTGCCCATCTGCGGCTGAACGTTGGGCGGTAGAGTCACCTGCGAAAGCCGCTCCAGCGCTTTTTCCCGATTCCAATCGTTCTCCGATTCGTCGTCGAAGGTGAGCTTGATGTCCGACAGGCCGAAAAGAGAAAAGGAGCGCAGGGCGGTGAGATGAGGAATGCCATTCATCACGATCTCAATCGGGATGGTGACTTGCTGCTCGATTTGCTCGGCGGAGATGCCCGGCCACTGAGTGATGATTTCGACGTAGTTGTTCGCCACATCGGGGTAGGCTTCCACAGGGAGATTGTGGAAAGAGATGGCGCCCCAGATGAAGAGCAGAAATGCGAGCGCCAACACCAGGATCCGATTGTTCAGCGCGAAATTGACTAAGCCTTGAATCATTTACTGCTCCACTGTGTTCTGCAGCACCAGCGCGCTCGTTACCACCTTGTCTCCGGGTTTCAAACCCGATTTCACGTCCTGCATCCCATTCGGCAGCATATCTCCCGCGACCACTTCCAGGCGGCGGAAATGACCGGCGGTGCCGGTAGGCGTGTAGACCCAATCTCGATCGTGCAGATGTAAAATCGCCGTGGCGGGAACCGTGGCATGGCGCTGCGCTTCCATGCCATGAAAGATCGCCGTGACGAACATCCCCAACCGTATAGATCCAGGATTCTCCATTTCCAATCGGACTTTCGCGGTATGGAGATTCGGATCCAGAATCTGGCCAATGTTGGATATTCGCCCTTTCAAGACTTTGTCGGGATACGCGTTGAGGCGGACATCGGCGTATTCTCCCAAGCGGACTTGTGCCAAATTGTTTTCGTAGACGTCGCACACGATCCATACGTGCGACATATCGGAAATGGTGAAGGGATTCGGGGCGGTCAGCGCTTGCACGCCCGTGCCGTCCGTAATCTGCTGGTCCGTGATGACGCCGGAGACCGGAGCGAGCACTTCGACGATGCCCGAAGGATGGTCCGGGTCCGAGCCGAGCAGCCGGAGCCGCTCGGCGGTGGTCGTCGTGTCCACGCGGGCATTATCGACCCCGGTCTGCGCCGCGATCTCGGCGTTGTCTGCGACCTCCACGGCGCTCTTGGGAATCGCTCCGTGGTCGTAGAGCGTATGAGCGCGGTCCTGCTGAATCTTCGCCAGGCGCTCGTTATCCACCGCCAGCTTCTCATTTTTGATGGCTTTCTGGTAATCCGAGTAGGCGCCTGCGATATCGGAGCTTCGGACTTTGAACAGAACCTGTCCTTTTTTCACCTCATCGCCCAGCCGGGCGTCGATTTCGGTGATTCGCCCGGAGGCGAGCGACGGCACCGGAACCTGGCGCGAGACGTCGGGACTAACCACTCCGGTGACATTTAGCTCCGGCGTGGCCATGCGCTCGCCGGCAGTGGCCAGAGGAAACTGCTCCGGATGATCCACCGCGAAATTATTGGCGTCGAGATCCGGCACCACCACGGGCGTGGGAGACGAGACGTCGGCGGAGGCTGCTTCGGTCTTATGGTCGCAGCCGGCCGGCGCCAGCGCCAGAGCCAACATTAAAATGGAGAAAACCGCGCGTTTCATTACATCACCTCCCGGCCCACGGCTTGATTCATTTGCGCCGCCACGGTCAAGTAGGAACCGATCAAGTTCAAATACGCCAGCCGAGTGTCGCGATACGATTTCTCGGCATCGAGAAAATCCAGTAAGCTTGCGCCGCCGTTTTGATAAGAAAACGACATCTTGTCGCGCACGTCCGTCGCCAGCGGCAGATATTTGTTCTTGTAGGGGCGCAGCAGGTTCAAATTCTGCACCAGAGTCCAGTAGGCGCTATCCACGTCGCTGAACACCTGCGCCTGGGTCGCATCGCGCAATTGTTCGTTGCGGCCGATGTCGATTTGCGTGCGGGCCTTTTCGCCCTGATTGCGATCGTTGATGCGGAGAGGAATGCTGACGCTCGCGCCGACGGTGTTGTTGTCGAAGGGATTGTTGAAGGAAGGATTGTGAGTAATCCAGCCGCTGACGGTGGGATCGGTAGAGCCGTTGGAGATGGCTAGCTTGTGATTCAGGCGGGCTAGCTCGACGTTCTGCGCGGCAGCTTTCAGATCGGGCCGCGTGTCCAGGGCGACCTTCCGAAGCTCTTCCAGCGGCATCAGCTCCTCGCTAAATTCAAAGGATCCGGAGACGTCGAATTGCTCGATGGGCGTACGGGAATTCAACAGCATCAGAAGCTGGATTTTCGCTGTGCGCAGATTCACGAACGCCGTTTCGTAATCCGATTCGAACTGCACGCGCTCCAGCTCCAGGCGCGTCAGATCCACTTGCGCCAGGTCGCCGGCGTTGTAGCGCGTGCGGTTCACTTCCAGCTCGCGGTCCCAGTAGGCCAGATTGTCGCGCGCGTTTTCCAGCACTGCCTTGGCTTGCAACGTCTGCACGAAGGCGCCGCGGAGGGTGAACAGCAGATTGCGTTGCTGATCGAGATACGTGGTCGCGGTGACGCTGGTGGATTCCTTCGCGCTCAGATAACGCAAGTTCCGTTTGCCCGCGCGCTCGATAAGGTAGCTGAGGCCGGGAGAATACTGAGTACCGGCGAATGGCCGATAGATTCCCTGATATGGGGTGAGTTGAGTGCCGTCGACGGAGAACGAGAAATCCGGGTTGGGGCGCAGAGCGGCGGTGATTTCCCCCGCGCGCGATTCCTCGATGCCCGCCTGCGCGGCCTTTAAAGTGGGGTTGACTGCCTCAAACCGCTCCCGAACCTGAGTCCAAGTGAGCACAGTTTGGGCGCGAAGTGCGGACAGCGTAAACCCGGTTGCGATCAGCAAGCGCCAATTTGATTTCATGCAATAACCTCGCGCGGCGCTCTGGCGCGCCGCCTACAATTCCAAACAACCAATCATCGAAGGAAACGAGGTCCGCGCAAACGTGGCGAGAAACGGAAGCCTGAGACGATAGAGCCGGGCTGCCGTTAACCCGCTACGCCCGTGCGGGAGAAAGTGGCGGAGCGCGGCCCAACGAGCGGCCCGCGAACCGCCGGCCGTGAATCGGCGTCTTGGTGAACGAGAGGGCAAAGAAGGAAACGAAAAACGTGAATAGCAGAACGGGAGCGGCGATTTGACCGTGCTCCGGATCTTCCAGCGGCGGCGAGAGCGCGGGCTCGTGCATCTGCCCGTGATCGAAAGCCGCCGAAGCGGGAGGGGCGCCAGCGTGTATGTCCGCCAAACGCAGGCGGTCGTCGCTGGCGGAAATCACCGGAAACAGCGCTACAGCGGCCAGCAAAATCGAGACCACGCGCTGCCAGCACACCGCTCGGCTTCCGGCGCGGCGTTGGTCGCGCCAGAATTGGCCGCTCAGGGCGCCGACGCACAGCAACGCCCAGACCAAATTGAGGATCGCTTCGGTGGCCACGTCTAGCCTCAGATTAGCCCAATCTTTAGATTACTCTAAACTCCAGACAAAGTCTTCTGGACGTACTAACGTCTACGGATCTCGATCAAGCTATTGAACAAGTGTGTCCGAAAGAAGATAAAAAAGGCATGAATGCACTCGCAGTTCCAATAGAAGTATTCTATCGGGAAGCCAGAAATTAGTGATGGCCGTGATCTTCCGAATGGTCGGAGGGTTCACCAAACCGCTCCCGGCCCAGAGGGCACCCCGTCGCGGCTCAGCCGGGCCCCCGTCGTCGCCGGACGAAAGTCATCGTGCTTCGGATTAGCAGCAGCTTCGGAGCCGCGACCGCAGGGAAGCGGTCTCGCTACGTGTTGAAGATTCAGAGGGGCGCACGACATAGAAGTGGAAATCAGGCCGCCTGGCGGCCTTCCCAATAGTCCTCAAAGCGACCGTTGAGGTGTTGGCAGCGTAGCGCCAAGATGGAGTTGGCGCCGCTGACGGTCCAGAACATCCCGGATTGCTT
>DATDGT010000375.1:0-4521 GCA_036521975.1 Bryobacteraceae bacterium | reverse complement strand
TACCTGTATTCAGGCATTGCGCCGAGTCTGTATCGCGCGTTGCTCCGCGCCGTTTCCAAGGGATCCTTTTTCAACCGACATATTCGAAGCCACTTCCCTTATGTCAAAATCACGTCAGAAAACTAAACGGCATTGGGCTTTGAGCCGGTTCGCGGGCACATCGAAGGCGGTCATCAGGATGTTGCTCAATGGCACCCGAGAGAAGGTCCATCGCGTGGGGTCGGACGTGCCCGGGCCGCCACTGATATCGCCGTTGGGCGGTACGAATTTCCCCGCCGATTGAGGAGCGGAGGCCCTTACGGAAGCGACCTCGAATTCGAGCTTCGGCGCAATCTGACTGCGCGCACCGTGGGGCGCCACAAGGTACAGGATCGTAACGCCGAGGACCGCATTCGCTTGCCGCATGCTGTCGAACCTCCCTGCCCTCAGCTCAAATGATACAGCCGCAAGAAGCCGCTTTCCTTCAGGCTCTACCGTTTCCTCGCTGCCAGCACCCGCGAGGGATAAAATCCCTGACGGACGAATTGGTCCGTCACGATCCGCAACCCCGCTTGGCGGATCATGTGGGGAACGTCGTGCTCCACCTGCCGTCCCCAGAAGGCCGGCGCGACCGAACCACAGACGACGTAGAGCCGGTTGAACAGGCTGACGTTCTGTCCGATCACCACGAGCGAAAACCTGCCGCCGGACCGCAGCACGCGGCGGATTTCCTCGAGTGTTCGCCCGATGTCCTCGCGCGTCAACAACTCCAGCAGGTAGCAGCACACCACGGCGTCAAAGCTGCCGTCGCGGAAGGGCAGATCGCGCACGTCCACCGCGCCGCAATGCGCTTTGGCGCGCGGAAATTCGCGGCGGGCGCGATGCAGCGTATGAGCGGCCATTTTCGGGGAAAGATCCAGGCCAAAGGTTCCTCCATCCGGGTTGGCCCTCACCAGGCGGCGAAACATTTCTCCGCTGCCCGTGGCGACTTCCAGCACGCGCATGCCGTTACGGATCCCCGACGAGCGCAACGCGCACGCGTGGGCCTTGGAATGGAACAAGAACGTGCTGGCCGGGTATACCGACGCCAGCACATCGTAAATACGCCGCGTTCGCGCCACCATGGGCTCAGGCGGCGCCTCCACGCGGGGTAGTAGTAAAGAATTCAATTCGCTCAAGCGCGCTCCTTAAGACATAATCGGGGGTTTCATCCGCCCGCTAGCACTGCCACTTCGTTCTTGCTCGACTGGCGGGGAAGCTCGACTCCCGTACTGGTCCCTTCCCCTTCGCGGCTGTCGATCCACATGCGGTAATCGCTCCCATAGAGAACCTTCAGCCGTTGATTAACATTATTGACGCCAATGCCGTGCTCGAATAGCGTGGCCAGCTTGGCTTCTGGAATTCCCACTCCGTCGTCTTCCACCAGAATTTGCACGCGATCTCCGGCCAGCCGGCTCCGCACGCGGATCTGGCCGCCCTGCACCTTACTCGAAAGCCCATGGCGGATGCTGTTCTCCACCAGCGGCTGCAACAGCATGCTGGGCACGGCCAGCTCCAGCGTGGCCGGATCGATCTCCTTGTGAACCCGCAAATTTTCGCCGAACCGGACCATTTCGATGGAAAGATAATCGTCTATGAAGGCCAGTTCCTCGCGGAGCGTCGTCATGTTCTCGTGCTGCCGCAAAAGCCGGCGCAGGATTTTCGAAAGCCGATGCACCACTTGGCGCGCTTGCTCCGGATCGATGCGAATCAACGCGGCCACCGAATTCAACGTATTGAAGAGGAAATGAGGATTGATCTGGCTACTGAGCGCGTCCAAACGCGCGCGGTTCAGCCACATCTGTTGCTCTTCCAGTTTCTTTTCGGTGCGATTACTGTTCCACACCTTGATCGGGAGGGCGGTGGCGAACAGCGTCGTGGCGTAAATCGCGACGGTCATCCAAGGACCGGAATTGGTCCAGTTGGATTGGAGCGCGAAGACGCCCTTGCGCCCGAAGTGAGCGGCGATGAAGCCGCGCAGGAATTCCGCGATGAGGATCGCCGCCACGCAAGCCAGGCTGAACAGGGAAAGCTTTAGATCGCGCTTGCGCACCAGCCGCACGGCGCCCCGCCACAAGGCCAGATCGGGAAACGGAGTGAAGCGCCAGATGAATTCCTTATCCGGCGCCAGCTCGCGCAGCAAGCCGCCCATGACTCCGACGGCGGCAAACAGCGGCATGGACATCAGCTCCCGGTTCAGCATCGCGGGAACCGAAATCAGCACGCCTGATAACAAGCCGGTGACGTAGCCGCCTAACATTCCCATCACCAGGGTGCCTTCCAGACCTAAATCGACGGCTTGGTAATTGTCGTGGGTGATCTGCGTGACGACGCGCGTGGCCACGCCCAATCCGAAAATCACCGCGCAGACCAGGGCCATCTGCACTCTCTGGCCCAGCGTCCGTTCTTCCCGCATCAGCATTCGCTGGAAGCGGCCCGAGCGTGTCAACACGCTCGCCAGCGAAGCGGCCACCGCGAGCTTCACCAGCAGAATCACCAGGTGCTGTTCGGCGAGATGCTGTTCGGCCATGCTTCTTCGCCGGCCTGTCTTCGAGAGAAGGCGGGCGCTGCCGATCATTATAATGAAATTACTCGCCTGTTTTCTTCATGTCCCCGGCCATCCAGTTGCGCCCGATCGCGGAAGCGGATTTTCCCACTAGATTTGGCCACTTCCGCGTCTTTGGATTTCAGGGCGGCGTCAACGTCAGCCCCGCCCGTCAGGGCGGGGTTTCGGAGCAGCGCTCGCGCGAGGCGCCTGAAGAAGCGATCGCCTTGAAGATGGGCGATCTGGCGGGCGACGCGCCTCCTTTGGTGCGCATCCATTCGCAATGCCTTACCGGCGACGTGTTTCACAGTCTGCGCTGCGATTGCCGCGCGCAGTTGGAGCTGGCGCTGGAATCGATCGCGCGCGAAGGGCGCGGCCTCGTGATTTACGAGAACCAGGAAGGGCGCGGAATCGGACTGCTGAATAAGCTGCGCGCCTACGAACTGCAAGATCGCGGAGCGGACACCGTGGAAGCCAACCGGCAGCTTGGCTTCGAGGCCGATCTCCGCGGCTACGGGCTGTCCGCGGCGATTCTTCAACATTTTGGCGTGAAGGCAGTGCGGCTGATGTCCAACAACCCGGAGAAAATCCGCGCGCTGGAGCAAGCCGGTATTCGCGTCGCCGAACGGGTTTCCGCGGCCGTGCCAGTGACCCCATCGAACGACGACTATCTCCGGACCAAGCGCGAAAAGATGGGCCATCTGGACTAGAGTTGTCAGTTATCAGTCGTCAGTTCTCAGTCAGAAGCCCTCATCTATCGCCGGCAAACTGACAACTGATAACTGACAACTGACAACTGATAACTGACAACTGACAACTGATTTCAGCTTCACCGGCTATTCTGGATCAATGCTCGGGGTGCGGGTGCGCGGCGATGGCGTGGCCGCGCGCTGCTGGGTCCATCTTCTTCAACAAGGGGGTATTCCGGTATGGCTGGATCGTCCAGCCGTCCGCGCTTGCCCGCGATCCTGCTAAGCCAAACCGCTCTCATGCTTCTGCGTGACGTCTTCGGGGAGAAAGACCTTTTTCGCGACATGCCGCGGATCCCCACGAGGACGGTTCTTTGGGGGCAGGGAAGTGTCGCGGTTGTCTTGCCTCATTCCGCCATCGTGGTTTCCGAGGAAACGCTGCTCTCGGGCCTTCGCCCGCGCCGGACCAGGGATGAAGTGGGTGCGACACCCCAGTGGCGAGTTTATTCGTCCCCTCCCTTACCACCCGAATCCACGGAGCAGCGCTTTGGGTCGCGGATGGCCCAAGCCTCTCTGGTGGAGTTGAGAAGCGAGGAGCCAGGCTGTTGGGTGGAGTCGACGGAGGAAGGCCGGTTGTTCCTGATTTCCAGCGGCGCCGAGGCCTGGCTGCTGTCGATGGGCGCCCCGACCGTGGCGCAACTCGAGCAGAGCCGGCTGATCGCGCAGCAAATTGAGCGCGTCGGCGGACACCTCGGCGAGAACCGCGGCGAATTCCCCGCCTATCCGCGAATCGCCTCTCTGCTGGCGGGAAAATGCGGCGCGGACGAACCCTGGCTTGCCTGCGGAACCGGCCGCCTTGGCGTTCGACCCGATTTGCGGCGACGGGCGGCCCACGCGCTGCGGGAAGCCATACTTGCCGCGGCGGTGATCCGCGCAATCGCCGCCGGTGCGAACGCCGATCAAGCCTTGGCGCATTACGAATCGCGTCTTACGGCTGGATTCCAGCGTCATTTGGCCCAATGCGCGAGTTTCTACGGCACCGGCGGGCGAAACCGCTGGTGGAGCGGCGAGCTCGAAGCCTTGGAGCGCGGCATCGGTTGGTGCGCGAAGCGAATGTCGAAGTTTCCGGCCTTTCGCCATCGGCTAAATGGATACGAACTGGAGGCGACTCCTGACTCCTGACTCCTGACTCCTGACTCCTGACTCCTGACTCCTGACTCCTGACTCCTGACTCCTGACTCCTGACTCCTGACTCCTGACTCCTGACTC
>DATDGT010000374.1:0-11588 GCA_036521975.1 Bryobacteraceae bacterium | reverse complement strand
TCTGTTGTCAGCCAGCAGTGCGGGGCACAAACGGTGCCTACAAGGCATGATCGATCTCAACAGCAAAAGGGATCCCACGGCGATTCGGCCTGACAGTGCTCACGGGCAGTATTTTCGAGGCAAGTCGTGCCCTGATACGGGCCCGGTCCAATGCAGCGTGGCGGCGCGCTACCGGAACGCTTGCTTCTTTTTGCGCTCTTCTTCGTCTTTAATCGACGCGCCGAATAATTTCTCGAAATAGCCTTCGCGCACCAATCGCTCCACCACGCTATTGTCAATAACCGCACGAAAATCGAATTTTTTCATTTGCGCCGCGGCTTGTTCGTCCACCGGATGATCGATCATGTACTGAACCGCGGCCGCGATCGTGTACGGCACGCGCTCGAAGGTGTTGGATTTCGAATAGCGATCGTAGACACGTTCGAGATCGGAAGGATCGTCAGGCATGTATTTCAAGTAAGCCTTCAGCGCAAAGGCCTTGTCGTTATAAAAGCGCTGGATGGCTTCGGTGTGGGCTTTGATCAGCGACTCCACCAGTTTCGGATTCGATGCCAGGGTAGCCTTCTTGAAGAGGTACACCGTGGGCGCGTAGATATCGTCGTAATCGCTGGTGTTGGCGAGGCCTTTGAACCCCTGCTGCTCCAGCTTGAAATACACCGGAGCGGTGATCATGGTGGCCTCCACGCGACCGCTCGCCAGCGCCGCTGCGCGGCCGTTGACATCGGTACCGGTGGGGACCCATTCGACATCCCTGGGCGTCATGCCGAACTTCGCCAACAGACCGACGGCGTAATTGTAAGGCGCGTCGCCAAGCTGGCTGACCCCGAAGCGTTTCCCTTTCAAATCGCGGACGCTGGAAATGTTTTTCGCGGCCATGAGCTCGAACAGGCTCTTGCGGAAGGGGCTGCCCACAATCGCGAGCGACGGGTCTTTGGATGCCGCCAGCATCGCCTGCTCCAGCGGGTAGTTGGTCATCACCGCATCGCCGCTTACCACCATCGCGAGAGCGGCAGGATGAACGGCGAAGGCCATATTCACGTCCAGCCCGTACTTCTCGAAGTAGCCGCCTTCTTTAGCGATGTACAGGGGCCAGGTGGTGCCGGTGCGGCTGGCGAAATTAATGGTGACCTTTCGAAGCTGGGCGCATTGCGCAACCGCCGCGCACAGCAGAAGGAGGAAGATGCGAAACACCGGCTTCCAGCTTACACCTTGGAGGGCGGGCTTCAGCCCGCGCGAGGCTTTAGCCTCGCTCCCCAGCGGGACTGAAGTCCCGCGCGGACTGAAGTCCGCCCTCCAAAAGCGCCTTGCAACCGAGCCATGTGGTCAATCCGGCGCCGCGGCCGCGCTTTTGCTCAGCTCGCGATTGAGCCACGCCTTGGCCAGCTTCCAATCGCAACTGCTCGGCCCAAGCGGGCATCGCGAGCCTTTAAACGCGGCCCATGCCTCCCGCGCCCAGCAATCCCTCGATGCGATACGGCCCAGGCTGCGCGCCCGGATTCAGTTCCCCGTTATCGAACAGCTCGCGGTCCAGCGCTCCACCGCTCTTCTGCGCCAAGCAGCGACTCGACCCCGCGCCGCTGTCGCGATCGAGCGCCGCATGATACAGCTCGTCGATTTGACGGAACCGTTCGGGCGTCATAGGACGACCACAGAATTCGGCCATAATATTACTTTCCAAGCTACTTTGGGTCCGGCTATCCGCGTCCGAGACAGGACGCGAATTCCGCGACGGTCATTCCGGCGGCGCGCACGAGCGACCGGTGCCGTGCTGCCGTGCTGCCGTGCTGCCGGTCCTTCGTCCAACCCGCTCTCTGGAAAGCTCGCACCACACGCTCCCCCGAGACAACTGGTAAAGCCGCCACCTAGACAGCAACCTCGACCTCACGAACCGCCACTGTCAGTGGGATGCCGTTGGCCGCGCGAGCCTCAAGACAAGCCGGCAATCGCTTCGCGAATGTTCGCCAGCGCCTCGGCTTCCGTTCGCCCCTGAGAGATGCACCCCGGAATGGCAGGGCATTCGGTCACGATCATGCCGGTTTCGTCCGCTTCCAGGGTCACGAGCAGCTTCATGCTTTGATATTACGACGTTTGGCGGTTGATCGTAGGGCCTGCGCCGCTAGTGCGTCGGGCGCCGCATGATACAGCTCGTCGATTTGACGGAACCGTTCGGGCGTCATAGGACGGCCGGAATACCGCCATCATATTACCTTGGGAACCGGCCCGTGCATTCGGGGAGCCCATGATTCGCGGCCTGGCCTACCTCCGCCTAACACCGGCTTTCGTCCTGATTCCCTGTTTTGAGATCCATCCATGCCTTATAATGCAAGCAACCTCCCAATTCCTGCTCCATGACTCCGAGACAATCTGCGGCCTTTCGGAGGCGCTATTTTCCCGAGGCGACGCCTCGCGATTGGAACGACTGGAAGTGGCAGCTACGATCCCGCATAAGGGATGCCGCTGGACTCGAGAAGATACTGCGGCTCTCCGATAACGAACGGGCTGCGCTCGCACACCATGGCGAAGCGCTTCCGGTTGGAATCACCCCGTATTATGCAAGTCTGCTGGATCCTGACGCCCCCAACCAGCCTCTTCGCAAAACGCTGGTCATGGTCGAAGAGGAATACAATCGAAGCCCGGAGGAGGCAGAGGATCCGCTCGGGGAGGATCGCGATACGCCGGTGGCCGGACTTGTACATCGATATCCGGACCGGGTCCTGTTTCTGGTTACAGGAACATGCCCCGTTTATTGCCGCTATTGCACGCGCTCACGCATGGTGGGCAAGCCTGGCGGAGAGTATTCCTTCAACATCGGGCAATGGGAAAAAGCGATCGCTTATATCGCCGCCACGCCCGCGATACGCGACGTGTTGATTTCGGGCGGCGACCCGCTCATTTTGTCCGATGAGCGGATCGATTGGCTCCTCTCCCGATTGAGAGGAATTCCCCATGTCGAGTTCCTGCGAATCGGCACCAAGGTGCCTCCTGCTCTTCCACAGCGGATCACGCCTGCCCTGGTGAAAATACTGAAGCGCCATCATCCGTTCTATCTTTCCATCCACTTTATGCATCCGGATGAGCTGACCTCCGAAGTCGCCAACGCGTGCTGCCGGCTTGCTGACGCCGGGATTCCGTTGGGCAGCCAAACGGTCCTGCTCGCCGGCGTGAACGACGACCTCGACACCTTGCGACGGTTATTTCATGGGCTGCTGAAGATACGCGTGAAGCCCTACTATCTGTACCAATGCGATCCCGTCGTCGGCACGGCACACTTTCGCGTCCCCATCGAAAAGGGTTTGGAACTGATGCGCGGGCTGCGCGGCCACACCACTGGATATGCGGTACCGACGTTCGTGGTCGACGCTCCGGGTGGCGGAGGCAAGATTCCGCTGCTTCCGGAGCAACGCCTGGAGCGAAGCGGAGATTTCATCTTGTTGCGGAATTTTGAAGGCAAGATTTTCCGTTACCCCGACCCTCCCGGCAAAGCCGCCGTTCGATGACCTGCCGATGCGAATAGGGATCACGTACGACCTTCGCGCCGAGTATCTCAACCAGGGCTACGGAGAGGAAGAGACCGCCGAATTCGATAGCGTCGAGACAATTGACGCGATCGACGACGTTCTGGGCCGCCTTGGGCACAAGACCGATCGCATCGGCAATATTCAGAGCCTGACCAAGCGTCTTGCGGCCGACGAGCGGTGGGATCTCGTCTTCAACATTGCGGAGGGCATGCACGGATTTGGACGCGAGGCCCAGGTACCGGCGCTGCTCGACGCATTCGCGATTCCCTATACTTTCTCCGATGCTCTTGTTCTTGCCCTGGCTCTTCACAAAGGATTCACCAAGCGTTTGGTCAGGAGCTTTGGCATTCCCACGCCGGATTTTGCGATCGTCGATGCCGCTTCCGACTTGGGTGGCGTGAACGTGCCCTGGCCTGTGATCGTCAAGCCGGTAGCCGGCGGGACTGGCGCGGGGATCTCCGAAGCCTCGAAAGCCGAGAACCCGAAGGAGCTAGCCCGCGCGTGTGGGAGCCTTCTTGAGAAATTCCGGCAGCCGGTGCTGATAGAGACTTTCCTGCCGGGCCGCGAATTCACGGTGGGCGTGGTTGGCACGGGGCCGCAGGCGCGGGTTTTGGGAGTCATGGAGATTGTGTTTCATGACATGTCTCATAACAGGGGCGAGCCCAAGATTTACTCATACGCCAATAAACGCGACTATTTGACGCGAGTCTCCTACTGCTTGGCGGATGAAGAAACGACGCGGTGCGCAGCCGACATTGCGTTGCGCGTGTGGAACGAATTGGGATGCCGGGATGCGGGGCGCATCGACCTGCGCTGCGACGTTCACGGCAACTTGAATTTTTTAGAAATCAACCCGCTGGCCGGTCTTCATCCGGTGGACTCCGACCTGGTCATTCTGTGCCGTCTCGTGGGGATCGATCATGCCAGTCTCATTGAGACAATCCTCGCCTCCGCGCAGGAGCGTGTAATCTCCGGCGCGCGCAAGAGAAGCGCATGAACCGCAGGCGACAAATCGCGACCTATTTCGGCGCCCTCCTCTTCTTCAGCGGCGTTGGCGACCCGACTGGCTTGATCAACATCCCGGTCCTGTTTCTCTTGAAGGATCGCCTTCACGCCACGCCCCAGGCCATTGCGGTATTCGAGGCCGTGACTCTGATTCCCGCCTACGCCGCAGTGTTGTTCGGCGTACTTCGCGACCGGTGGAATCCGTTTGGATGGCGGGATCGAGGATACTTTATCCTTGCGGCCCCGGCGGCCATCGCATGTTATTTGTGGCTCGCGGCGACGCCCCTAAGGTATGCGAACTTGCTCGGCGGAATCGCCGCCGCCATGATCGCGTACCAAATGTTGGATGCGGCAACCGCCGCGCTCGTCACCACTGTGGGGCAGCGAGAAGCGGCGACCGGTAGATTGAGCGCACTGACGGAGACCATTGAAACCGTGGTCGCCATCGCATCTGTGGCTGCGGGCGGTTGGATGGTTGGCCATTTGGCGACGCGAACTATTTTTGTGATGGCGGCGGCGCTCACGTTTCCTGTCTTCGCTCAGGCTTTCTGGAGTCCGGCAATGATTTTTCCGAAACGCGTTTCCGGTGAATCCGAGCAAGAGCTGGAGAACCTTCGCGAACTGTTTCAGAAGCTGATTCCACAGAGCCGCAGGCTTTGGCCGGTGGCCGCAGTCCTCGTGCTTTATAACTTTTCTCCGGGTTGGTACACACCACTGCTTTATTTCTTGACCGATAAGGTGCGCCTCTCGAGCGCGGCCTTCGGGATTTGCCGCGCCGCGCAGCATGGCGGCACTCTGGTGGCAACGATCGCCTACGGCGCCCTCTGTAGTCGCTTGCCGCTGCGGAAGCTGTTATGGCTTGCTATTCCTATCAATATCGCTCCGGGGTTTCTATACCTGGCGATCGGTGGAACCGCAGGCGCGATAGCCGTTTCGGCCATAATCGGCCTTGTGGCGGGATTTGCCACAGTCGCCCTTTTCGATTTGTTGATGCGGTGCTGCCCGTCTGGTTTGGAAGGCGCCGGGACGGCGGTGGGCCATTCCGCATTTGGCCTGGCGGGGTCTTTGGGTGACGTGATCGGCGCGGCGGTTTATTCGCGGGGCGGTTTTCTATGGTGTCTTGTCATGGACGCCGTTGCGACCGCTTTGATCCTGCCGCTGCTTCCGAAACTGCCGGCCACTATAATGTCCGCCGAGGATCAGGAGCCAGTCTCGCGGCCCGCCAGCGCCTGAGCAGCCCAGCAACACTGTATGCGCGTTGCCATCGTTTACAACGAACCGAAACCTTCCACTCCGCAAGATCACTGGCTTTCCCGGTCAAGTTCGGAAGGAACCATCGTAGCGGAGACGTTCACAGACGCTTCCGAGTATGGGGTGCTTCAGGAGACACAGCTCATTGAGAGCTTTCTCCGCGACGGAGGTCATGACACGGCACTCTACGCCGCAGAGGATCCCAGCGATATGGTGAGATTCCTCTCTGTGGAGCGGCCCGACCTAATCTTCAATTGCTGTGAGACCTTTCGCGGCGATGCGAAGTTGGAAATGAATGTCGCCGCCATCTTTGAAATCTTGGGAATTCCTTTTACCGGCTCTTCGGCATTGACCCTCGGCATCGCTCTCAATAAGAGTGTCGCAAAGGCGCTGTTTGTCTCGTATGCCGTGCCGACGCCGCCCTGGGCTGTGCTATCCCCGGGCGGCAGCGAGGACGGGACGCCCAATTTGACTTTTCCCTTGATCGTGAAACCGCTTGAGGAGGACGCCAGCAATGGTATTGACACGAATTCGATCGTCGACAATCTATCGGACTTGATGCAGCGGGTCCAATTTATTTGGGACGAGTTCCATCAACCTGCCTTGGCGGAGGAGTTCATCGATGGACGGGAACTGAACGTCGCGCTGCTGGCTGTCTCGCCCGACGAGTTTGTCACGCTGCCGGTCTCGGAGATCCTCTTCGAGAATTTCCCGGGCCGAAAACATCACATTCTCACCTACGAGGCAAAGTGGATGATCGATTCCCCTTATTACATTTCTACGGTGCCTCAATGCCCGGCCGACCTGGCCCCAGAGCTAGAAGAGCAGCTTCGAAGAATCGCGCTGAAGGCAGCCGCGGCGGTAGGGCTGCGCGACTACGGACGAATCGACTTTCGCGTTCGTGCCTCCGACAATGCCATCTTCGTGCTGGAAGCCAATCCGAATCCGGATATCACATTCGATTCCGGCTTTGTCCGAGCGGCGCAAGCCAGCGGCCGGACTCATGCAACCGTGATTCGCGAGATCGCCGAGCGGGCGGCGGAACGGTCGCTCAAGACAGCCCCTCAAAAATGATCCGTGCGCCTGTCGAACAACACATACTTGCGGGGGGACAGCGCGGCGCAAGAGCGCAGGTCGAGCCGAACCCAGTGGGGCTGAGCTGGACCGTTTTGTCAAATTGGAGCGCAGATTTCTGAGCTCCTTCTTATGGACCTGGCGCAAACGCGAGTGTGTGGGATCCGGACGCCGGCCGATCTGGCGAATTGCGCCGGCGGTAGGCGGAGACACCGCAGCCCATCTCGCGACGCCCAAAATCTCATTTCTTTCGCGGCCGCTTGGGAACGAATGCGAGAAATCTGCGGGGGTTGTCCACCATGATTCCGTGCAGCACTTCATCGCTCACGCCCGCGGCTTTCAGCTTCGGCAGAAAAACCGTCAAGGTTTTCCCGTAGCCGCTCGATGCGTCGGCAGAGAACATCAGATGACTGGCAAATCCCGCCTCGATGAGCGCCATGACCATCGGGACTTGCTGCGCATCATTATTTCCGCCCTGCCGGTCGAAGCCCACAAACGCGCCCCGCCGGCAAATCGTCTTCTGCACATACACGTTGGGGTCCACCAGATTCCCCAAATGTCCGATGACCACGCGTTCCGGCTTTACGCCGGCGTCTTCAAAAATATCGAGCTGTTCCAGGGCCGACTTGCCCGGAATTCCAGTGTGGGTGAAGATCGGGAGATTTGTGGCGACGTGCGCCTTGCCGACCGCGCGGAAGATCTTGCGCTCATCCGCGGTAATCTCGTCCCACGCGCCGATTTCGCCGAAAGCGCCGAGAGTATCGTCGTCCGCCTGCTTGATGAGCGCCTTGACAATCTGTTCTTCACTCATCGTCGAAATCTCTTTGGGATAAAACGGCTGCGAGTAGAAGCCGCCGCCCGCGACGATCGGCAGGCCGGACTTCATCGAGACCTGGCGCAGGAAATCGACGCTGCGGCCCATATCGGGGTGCCCGCCATCGACAATGCAGGCGACCCCTTCTGCTTTGGCCTTGTTGACTTCGGCGGTCATGAGGTCGACGTCGTGCATAATGTCCGGGCCTTTGGGAGCTCCGCGGCCCGGGCCGCCTCGCCCAGCGGCGGGGGGTAAGCCATTGGCGGCTCGCGCGGCCGCTGTTGCCGCCGCGAATTTCGCGTTGAAATCGGGAGCAAGTTGCAAGTGCTCGTGGAACACCGTGGCGCCGCCCGCCAGTTCCTCCGGCATATAGTCTTTGAGAAGCGCTCGGATGATCGCGCCTTTGGGGAATGCCGGCGCTTGCGCGGATGCGCGTCCTGGAAAGGCGGCGGCCGCCGCCCCGATTCCCAGCATTTCCAGAGCCTGGCGGCGGGTCAAAGGTAGAGTATGAAACTTCGGCATGGGATTATTGTATCCGCCGCCGTCCCTCGGCGGCTACGGCCCGCGCCGATCCTCCCGTTATCCGTCCGTAAGCTCGCGAGGGTCGGCAAACCGCTCCCTACGGTCGCGGCCCTGTTTGAGGTGCGCTCGAAACTCGGCAAGTTTAACAAAAACACCAGCAGGTAACATTTCGGTAATACTGAAGCGGTAGTCTCTTCCTATGAAACCTGTACCGCTTGCCATGGCGGCTGCCACCTTCGCCGCCGCGCAGACGCTCAGTTTCGAAGTCGCCTCTGTCAAACTCTCCCCGCCTTCGCCTGACGGAAGAGTCCTGATCATGGTGCGCGGTGGTCCTGGAACATCGGATCCGGGACAAATAAATTATCAGGGCCGCTCGCTGAAGGACCTCATCTCCAGCGCGTACAGTGTCAAGTCCTTCCAGGTTTCAGGCCCCGGCTGGCTCGATACGGAGAGATATGACATCGCCGCCAAGATTCCCGAAGGGACGACGAAGGAACAATTCAACGTGATGATGCAGAACCTGCTTGCGGAAAGATTCAAGGTGGTTCTACATCGCGAAAAGAAAGAACTCCCGCTGTACGAGCTGACGATCGGAAAGAACGGACCGAAGCTGAAGCCTTCCACTGGGGACCCCTCGGCGGCCGATGGCGGGCCGCCGGCTGGACCGCCGCCCATCGGCAAGGATGGTTTTCCGCAACTGCCTCCCGGCCGCCGCGGCTTGATGGTGAACGCTATGCCTGGCGGACGGATGCGTTTCATGGCCGGCATGCAGCCTATTTCCGCTCTGGCCGATATGCTCTCCAACCGGCTGGATGGTCCGGTGATCGACAAGACGGGCCTTACCGGTAACTTCGACTTCACCTTGGAATTCACGCTGGAGCCGGGATTTGGCGCGGGGCCGCTCGGCGCTGCTCCCCCGCCGCCGAACCCGGATCCGGGGCAACCCGCCGGTCTCGCACCCGATCAACCCTCCGGTCTGTTTACGGCGGTTCAGGAACAGCTCGGGCTGAAATTGGAGCGGAAGAAAGGCCCGCTCGATCTGTTGATTGTCGACCGGGCAGAAAAGGTCCCGGCCGAGAATTGAAGGAGGATTCAGATGACGACAAGAATTATCCCTACCGCCATTGCAACAGCGATTCTCGCAGCGGTTCCGGCCTTCCCACAAACCGCCGCTGAGCTTCTGCAAAAAGGAATCTACGCGCAGGAAACCGAAGGGAAGGTCGATGATGCCATCCAGATTTACCGGCAAATCGTGAATTCCGCGCCCAATCCGCGGGAGGTCGGCGCGCAGGCGCAGTATCGCCTCGCGCAAGCGCTGTTACAGAAGGGCGACACCAATGGCGCGGCGCAGGAGTTTGCGCGGCTGGCTCGCGATTATTCCGAGTATTCGGGTGTCATCAGCCAGTTGGCGCGGCAGCAGTCCCGCGGCCCCCTGTTTTCCTTTCCCCCGGGAGACGGTCGCGGCGGTCCGGATGGGACTCCGTACGTAGCTTCGCTCGCCGGGCGCGGATTCAACTTCTCCGCGCCGTCGCCCGACACCGAGTTCGATCCCACCAAGGCGATTTCGCTGAGCGGCAAAATATCCCAGGTTATGTGGGTGAATCCAAATAGCTGGCTGAAGGTCGATAGCGCCAACGGAACGTACTCGGTGAAGTTGGCCTCGCCCAACACGATGATGAAGGCGGGAATGACGCGAACGACTCTCACGCTGGGAATGGAAGTGAGCATCACAGGAATTCTCGCCAAGGATGGGAGCATGACCGCGCAGGGGAACACGATTACATCGGAAGGAGCTACGATTTTCGACCGCTCAAAACTCCAGCCCCCGCCCGCCCAGTAGAGACATATGCGGATCGCGCTGCTGTTCCTGCTGATCGCCATAGTTGCGCCCGCGGCTTGCGTCTTCTGGTTCATGAATCAAGCCGCGCGCAGCCAGGCGGAATCGGCCGAGCGCGGCGTCACGGAGGCTTATCGCGGGCAGCTTCGCTTCATCCGCGATCGGCTCGACCAATATTGGGCCAATCGAGCCGCGACGTTGCAGCGGGAAGCGGGAGCCCGCAAACCGACGGACTTCCGCGGCGCCATAATTCAAAACGCCACCGATTCCATAATCTTCCTGGATGCCAACGGATCGGCGGCATATCCTACGCTCGCGGTTCCTCCGTTCCCCGATCCCCAGGACAACTCCCCCGCCCGAGTCGCGCAGGCGCGCATTCGAGCGCTGGTCCAACGTGGAGATAAAGCCGGGGCAATCGCCGTCATCGATCGCGATTTTCCCCTCGACGCCGCCCGGCGCGACTTTCCTGTCGATGCCGCTCGCCGCGGCGGGGAAATCGCGCTCGACGAGCAACTCCTGAAATTGAAATTGGCCAATGCCTCGCCCGCTCCTCTAATCCGTTTGATCGACGATTACACCATCCAGATCCGCTCGCTCCACCGTCTGTTTCTCATGGATCAAGTGCGCGCTCTCGCGCCCTCTACAAACTTCCCCACTTATGCGGCCGAGCGCCTGGCCGCTGAATTTCTGGAATCTGACGGCGCGCGAACCGACGGCGCCGGCTTGCAGAAAACCCGCTTGCCGGGCGTTTGGCGCCTGGCCTCTCCCGATGGTCGCTTGGTGGCCCTGCTTCGCAATGACAAAGTAATAGCCGCGATGCGGGATGTGCTCGAATCGAATTCTTCCCCTAGCGTTCGCTTTGCCGCACTTCCTCCTGGCGAAGCTAGCTCGGCCGATTCCATCCCCGCGGGCGCTCAGCTACCCGGCTGGGAGATCGCATTTTCGCTGCTCGACCGCCGCCCCCTTGAAGAGGCGCGCCGCCGCCGGATGGCTTCGTATCTCTGGATCGGCTATCTGGCGATTGCGGCGATCGCCGGCGCGGGCCTGATTGCGGGACAGTTCTTCCGGCGTCAACTGCATCTCGCGCGGCTCAAGACCGATCTCGTCGCCGCGGTTTCGCACGAGCTCAAAACCCCGCTGGCCTCCATGCGCGTCCTGGTCGACGCGCTGCTCGATGAGGACTCGCCCGATCCCCGCAAGACCCGCGAATATCTGCAGTTGATCTCCGGAGAAAACCGGCGCCTGACGCGATTGATCGAGAATTTTCTCACGTTCGCCCGCATTGAGCGAAATCGCCAGCGCTTCGAATTCATTCCTACCGATCCTGGCCGCGTCATCCAATCCGCCGCGCTCGCCATGCGCGAGCGAACGCCCATTGAAACCCAATCCGAGGCGGCTCTGCCCCCGGTCCACGCGGACGAGGATGCGCTAGTGTAGTGTCCAATAAATAACTGGACTATTGATGCGGCTTTGCTGCATACTGTTGGTTGTGTCCCGCAAAGCTGTTTCGCTCAAATTAAGAGAATCCGACAAGCGGCAGGTGGCCCAGTGGGAGGGGGCGTTCGGC
>DATDGT010000373.1:0-17534 GCA_036521975.1 Bryobacteraceae bacterium | reverse complement strand
ATACTTTCATTAGGCTGAGTCTCCTGAGATTGAATTGGTTCTTGTCTTGAACCCAATCCAAGTATCAGGGACTCAGCCTCTCGCCGACCGCGGCAGCCGCGTTTGCCAGCAAGTTAGCTGGCTAATTTGGACAGCAGTGGAAGCATATTGTCGGTACTTATGGTGACGAGCCGGGAGTAGCCGACTTCCATCTCGTGGTGAAGCTGGACCAGACCCTCGGCCTGCCGCCGATCTTTTGGGCAATACCCTCCCCGGCTGAGCACCAGGATCATGGGATCCGGCCCCTGCAGGTCTGAAAGCTTGCGGTGCTTGCCCGTGTGATCGGTCAGCTCATAATCGGGGAAGACTGCGCCCGGTACAATGTCCGCTCTCATGCGGTTCAACCTCCTCTAAGAAGCTGCGAAGTGTCTGCCTTCTTATCTTCACTCTTCTCCAGATGACCTCCGAAAGCATATCGCATCGCCGATAGCACCTTATTTTGGAAGTCTGATTCTCCTCGTGAAGCAAAGCGCGCTCGTTCTCTGTCGGACTTCGTGAAACAATTGTCAAGACCGCGAGCCATAGCCGGCTTCAGCCCAGGTCCGGCCGGAGGCTGAAGCCTGGGCCGTTCAAATTACTCTGTTAGACAAGGTACTTCGCGATAAATTGACCGCGGCAAAACCTTCATTCTGGTTCACTCTGCTTCATTCTGCTTGATTCTGATTACAAAAATTTCATTTCCGCGATCAATTCACAGGCTAGAGCCCGTGCCACCATCTTCCCCAACCCAACTGCACGAAGTGTAGAACCTCCAGAGCGAGGCTAAAGCCTGGCGTTTGCTGAAGCCCCGCCTTCCAGGCGTCTTCATCTCCTTTAGCGGCTCGGAAGCAGTGGTTGACGTTGCGGGACTTACTGAGCCGCGCACGTCAGCGAGCGGTTCCGGTGACGAATCGCTAATACGCGTCGGAGGCGGCTTCCTCCTCGGCGTCCCATTCGTCGTCCTCGCCGTGGATGCCGAGTTTTTTCATCTTATACAGCAGCGCCTTGTAGTCGACTTTGAGCAGAACGGCGGCTTTCTTGCGATTCCAGCGCATGGTTTTCAGCGCGGCTATGATCGCTTCGGTTTCGGCTTGCTGCTTGGCGCGCGTGACCTGCTCGAGAATCGGCTCCGGTTCCCGCGCGGACGACGCTCTACCCATCCCACCCATCTCGCCCATGCCGGCCGCCGCACCTATGAACGTCCGGCGAGTGGCGCGGGTCTGCAAGTCCTTCGCGATCGCGGCGGCGTTGCGCAGAATCGCGAATTTCCGCACTACGTTCTCCAGCTCCCGCACGTTGCCCGGCCAATCGTGAGCCAATAGCGCCTCCCGCAATTGCGGAGTAATCTCCGGCAGAGGTTCGCGGCAATGCTTCCGCAGCAGGAATTCGGTCAAAGGGATGATATCGTCGCGAAGCTCGCGCAGCGGTGGAACATAAAGCGTCACGACGTTTAAACGATAATACAGATCCTGACGGAATTTTCCCGCGGAGATGGAGACTTCTAAATCGTTGTGCGTGGCCGCGATCACGCGCACGTCCACGCGCACCATTTCCTTGCCGCCCAATCTTTGGAATTCGTGATCCTGCAGAACCTGAAGGAGCTTGGCTTGGAGCTTGAAGTCCATGTCGCCGATCTCATCCAGCAGCAACGTGCCGCCGTCGGCCAATTCGAACATGCCGGGCTTGCGCTGGAAGGCCCCGGTGAAGGCGCCCCGCTCGTAGCCGAACAACTCGCTCTCCACCAATTCGCTGGGCAGGGCGGCGCAATTCAACTTGAAAAAAGACTTATGCGCGCGGCGCGACAGCGAGTGTAGTTGCCTGGCCAGCACTTCCTTTCCCACCCCTGTTTCGCCCTGAATCAAAACTGGCGCTTCCGACCAGGCCACCGGCGGAAGCAGCTTGTGGATGGATCGGATATTCGAGCTGCATCCCAGGTACGCTTCGTTGAGCGACAAGCCGGTGACCGCGTGCAGCGACTCCAGGCCCGGCTCTCCAAAGATGTTGGTAAAAGCTTTTTGAAGCGCTTCCGGGCCAACGGGCTTGGTGAGAAAGTCGCTCGCCCCGGCGCGCATCGCGTCCACCACGGCGCCGGAAGAAACGCTCGAAGACAGCACCACTACCGGCAGATTGCGCTCTACCCCGCGAATTTCGCGCAGCACCTCCAAGCCGCCCGAGCCGGCCAGGGCCATGTCTAGCAGAACGGCACAGATCGGCGCGCCGTTTTGCAGATATTGGAGGGCTTCCTCGCCGTCCTCGGTCAGCTCCACTCCGAAGCCTTCGCAGCGCAGAGCCATTTCCAGGTAATTCCGGAGCTCGGCGTCGTCCGAGATCACCAACATGACCTGGCTGTTAACGGCTGCGAGCATAGCTCTACTTGATGGCCATCGTGACAGTGTTGCTGGAAACGCCGCCTACCGTGACCTTGACTTGCGCAGTTCCGGCCGAAAGGCTGGCGGGAACTTGCACGTTAATCTGCCAAAGACCGACGAAGCCGGGCGCAAGCCCCGAAAATTGCACCGTTCCAAAGACGCTGCCGTTGAAGATGACGCAAACTGTCGAGGGGGCCGAACAGGCCGAGGCGCTGGATTCGGGAGAGGTCACCGTTTGAGCCAGATTGGGCGGTTCCGGCGCGGGCTGGCCGTCGGGAACCGGAGGACTCACCGCGCCGGGCCCAGTGCCGTATAACGAAACCACCGAACCGGGAGTAGCCGGATTCGTGGCGCTGTTCGCGGTAACGCCGTCGCTGTTGATGATAGCCCCCTGGCCGGATCCTCCCTGGTTCGCGGCGAATAATCCCGGACCCGTAGCGTTCACAGAAAAAGTTCCCCCGGCGAGCAACTCATCGGTGGCCGCGTTCTGCACCGCGATTCTATTTGTGCCCAGAGGAGTGGCCGAAGGCACCTGAAAATTGATCTATCCATAGGTAGGCGCGCCGGCGGGAGCATTGCCGGCGTAATGGAGCGGCGCACTGCTCGAGCCGTTCACCGTCACCTCAATTCCCGCAAGCGAAGCGGGAAACGGAAGTCCGCCGGAGGCAGCGGGCTGAGCAATGACGTTCGGCGGAATGAACAAGGCCGCGAAACTCCCGGGAGCCACCGGGGCGCTCGTCAAATAGCTCGCGGCGTTGACCAGGGTGGAAGACTTGAGGAACTGCACCACCCGGTTATTGAGCGAATCCGCCGCATAGAGTGTGTCGTTGCGATCCAGGTATATGCCGATGGGTCCACACATGGAATACGGAGTCCCTCCGTTGCAGCCTCCCACGGCGCCCGTGGCGGCGGTGCCTTCCTGAGACGATAGAACCAAAGGCGGATATATCAACACGCGGCTGTTGAAGTAATCCGAGATATAGATCGCCCCGGTGCTGTCCAGAGCCACGTCCAACGGCCCATTCAAATTCGCGGCGCCCCCGCCCGATCCGGCCGTGCTGAACAGAGGCTGGCCAAAAACGAAGCTCGCGCTCAACCCATTCCCGGTGTTGGCTTGAACGTCCGTATATACGACCATGCGATTGGCGCCGGAGTCCGTTACGTACAAGTTGTAGTTGGGATCGACAAAGATTCCGGCGGGAGCAAAGAGCGTCTCCGATGTGACGGAAACCGGCGATGCGCCGGAGTTCAGATTGGGTTGTCCATAGACCTGAATCGCCGAAGCTCCCGTCGCGGGATTGGGAGCGTACTCTAAGACCCGGTTGTTTTTCGAGTCGGACACGAACACTTCGCCGCCCGGTCCCAGTGCCACTGCGCTCGGCTCATTCAAGCTCGAGGCGGTGACCGTCGCGCTCGCGGATGAAGTGAAGCTCGATTGCCCCAGCACGATGTCGGGCATGATGCGGCCGGATTGATTCACGGGCCGCGGATAATGCAGCACGCGATTGTTGCCGAAATCGGCGACGTAAAGGTCGCCCGTCTTCTGGTCCACCGCCAAGCCCCGGGGGGAGTAAAGCGAAGTTGCCGTAGGAGTCTGGGCGGCATTGTCCACGTTGGGGATACCCGTGGTCAGATTGGGTTGGCCGATGACCAGGTCCGCGGGAGCTCCACTCTGGAAATGAATCGAGTCTTGCCAGATGAGCACGCGATTGTTGTTGGTGTCGGCGACGTACAGCGGAAAAGGCGATTGCGAATAGTCGATCGCCATCATGTAGGGCTCCCACATGCTATCCGCCTTGACTTCATTCACCTGGTTGCCTGTAAATGACGCTTGGCCCCACACATTGGTGGCGGAGCGCGAGCCGGACGCGTACATAAGGACGCGATTGTTCCCGCTATCGGCCACGTAGACGTTGCCGCTGGCATCCACCGCAACGCCCTCCGGCGATGCCAACCCGTTGGCGGTGGCGCACAGCGCGCACGAGGGATTTTGCGTGGCGCTATCCGCATTGGGGGAGGACGAGGAGTAGCTCGTCTGTCCGTAAACTACATTTGCCGGATCTCCGAAGGGAAAGGCCAATACGCGGTTTTCGCCGGGAATTGCGACGTACAGGCTGGCGCATGGTATGGCGTTCGCATTGGTGCCACCACAGCCCTGCGGCGCTGTACCGGACGACGTGAAGGCCAGCCCCACCGGCCCTCCCATGCTGGTGCTGGTGGGCGGACTCACCAGCTTAAGGGCGGTGCAACTGGATTGTCCGAAGCATACAGTGGCGGCTTCATTCGTCGTGATCGGGGCTGGGAAGTACAGCACGCGCAGATTCTGATAATCGGCGACGTACAGATTGTTCTGGGGATCGAAGGCGATTCCCTGCGGAGAATTGAACCCCGATGCAGACGGGGCGGCGTTCGTCCCGGCCCCCGCGTTCGCTGTTCCTGCGCCGAAGCCTTTCTGTCCTAAAACCATATCCGCCTGCGGCGCGGTTGTGCCCGGCAGGCTTGCCAATGTCGCGGCGGGAAAACGCACCACGCGATTGTTGCCGTTATCGGAGACCCACAAATTGCCGGCCGAATCGAACGCCAGAGCCGCCGGGGAGTTCAGCGCGCTCGCGGAAGCGCCCGCGCCATTGGTGGTCATACCGGCTTGTCCGATGGCCGCATCCGGCGTGAAGTTAGTGGGATTCGAAAAAGGCGCAGGAAAACGGAGAATGCGATTGTTGCCCGCGTCGGCGACGTACAGATTTCCCGTCGCTGGATCCACCGTCATGCCAAAAGGGCCAGAAGATCGGTTGAATCCTAGCGAATCGTTCGTGCCGTTGCCGGCCAGAGAAGAGGGCGAAGGCTCGCCCAGCACCACGTCGGCCGGATTGCCCACCTGATACGACGCCACGTTATTCCACCCCAGAACGCGTGCATTGCCGGAGTCCGAGATATAGATGTGCGTCGCGCCATTCCGAATATCGATAGCCACGGCGGCGGGCGCGTCGAACTCGTTCCCCTGGAGCAAATTGACGCCGTTTTGATTCAGGTTGGGTTGCCCCAGCGCGCGGTAGGCGGAGGTGGAGAGCTGAGCGAACGACCTCGGCCCGAAGGCGGCCGCGCACGCCAATATGCCAAAAAACCGTAAAATCGACCGCATTTTGTGAAGGATTACTGCTCGGCGTAGACAGTATCGCCGGGTCTGACCCAAATATTGGTCTCCGGATGTTGTCCAGCTAGCAGGTCTTTATAGTTGAATTCGATCCGGAATTGGCTACCCTTTTCCGTCCGCAGCACCCACATTCGTTTCTGCTTGGCGAATTCGGTGGGGCCCCCGGCTTCGATTACCGCCTCCAGCACTCGCGTGGGGCGCTTCAGTTCCACCGGACCCTGCTTCTTGAACGCGCCCACCAGGTAGTAGAACTTGCTGTGCACCTCCCGCACGTAAACGCTGACATCGGGATCGGTGTAAAAACCGCCATCCTTTAGCTTCTTGATGATCAGTGCTTCCGCCTCAGGGCAACTGATGCCAGACACGCTCACGTCTTTTATCAAGGGCAGCCCGATCTTGCCGTCGGCGCGCACGATGATGGAAGGCACCGACGCTTCGGCCTCCTTGTAGACCACTACGCCCAACACGTCCGCCTCCCCGATCACGTACGCGTCGGAGACGCCCCGGTCTTCTTCCTTCTTTTCGGAGGGCGAAGGAACGGGGATATTCTTCAGCGCTTCGTCCACCAGATTGGGTTTGTAACCGTTCTTGATAGCGTTCAGCCGAAGTTCTTCGTTGGTGAGACCAAGCGAGCGCGCCAGTTGGACATATTCGGCGAGATCGTCGGGCACTTTCGCCACTCTGGCCTTTTGAGCGGCGATCGGAAGCGCCACCGCCAAGATCGCTGAGAAAGCAACAACGCGAGCGCTTGAAATCATGCGTAAGACCTCTTGTGAACAATGGCGCGGAGCATGTTCGGGACCATACCGCCCTCGGTCAGCAGGCTTTAGCTTCGTTCGAGGGCGGGCTCTAGCCTCGCCGAATCGGGAGCGGCACTGCAGCCGCTCTACCCAGTTGCACTAAGTCCGAAACTTTCGATAGCGTTCCCACTGCTTTTTCTGCCGTGGCACGTCGGAGAAGGGAAAGATGCCTATTCGGAAGAAAAATTGCTTACTCGTCGCCTGGAATCCTAAAATCTTCCATGATCAGAGCGTTCCCCCCCCGCACCGTATTCTTGCTGGCATGCCAACTGACTTGCGCGCAGAATTCCGCGCCTGTGAGCGTCGTCGTAGTAGCCGGGGAAGGGGCTTTGAATCGCATTCATGAACGCGTTTCGCAGCCGCCCGAAGTCCGCATCGAGGATAAAGATAATCAGCCCATCACCGGCGCGGCCGTGGTGTTTACTCTACCGGCGAGCGGAGCCACCGGGGAATTCGAAGGCGGAGGCAAAACCTCTACCGTCATTACCGACGAAAAAGGAGTCGCCGCGGCGCGCGGCATCCGCATGAACGACACTCCGGGTAAGATGGAAATTTTGGTGAACGTGGCCTACAAAGGGGACACCGGCAACGGCGTCGTGACCCAATACAGCTCCGCGCCCAACGGGCCGCATCACGGATACAGCAAATGGATCCTCATTATCGCGGCGGCGGGCGGAGGCGGCGCCGCAGCCGCTTTCCTGGCAAGTCATAAATCGGGGGGCGCGGCTCCCGGTTCTTCTCCTGGAGGAGGAACCAGCCCAGGCGTCCCAGTGATCACCTTGACCCTCGGCTCTTCGACCGTCGGCGCGCCTCCTCATTAAGGTTTCCATGCGATATTAAGGTTTCCATGCGATCCTCATCTGTCTGCTTCACCCTTTTTGCGCTATCGACCACGCTCGCCGCGCAGCAAGCTTCCGTGAGCGGCGTACCCGCGATGGGATACGCTCTTGACCCATCCGCGCGCGCCTTGCGTCCCATCTGGGGCATTCCGCGCGCCGCTTCGGCGGGCGAGCCGATCGAGGCCGGCTTCGCGATTCAATCCGCGGTGATTTCAAGCAGCGGTTCCTACGGGTTGGCAATCGCCGGCGATGGAACGCTACGGCTGTTGACTTTGTCGGGCCCCTTTTCCAACGTGGATGTTCCCGTGGTAGGGCGCGCGCAAGCGCTGGTTCGCAGCCCGCGCGGAACCGCCGCGGCCGTGCTCGCGGAGAATTGGATCGGGTTTATGAGCGGATTTAGCGCGGGGAGTTCGCAGGTGGCCGGCGTCCCCATCAACACCGCGCCCGTTCAAGTGAGCGTCAGCGACGATGGGGCCTATCTCATCGCTGCGCTTCCGGATGGCTCGCTCGAAATGTTCGGCCGCGATGGGACGCAGGTTCCTCTGTCCGCTCCCGCGCCCATCTCGATGGTCGCGTTTCGCCCCGGCGACACCGACGCGCTCGCGCTTTCCGTCGATAATCGCGTCTGGCTGATTCACCAAACCTCATTCGCTCAAATCGCGGGGCCCGGCGACGGCGTTTCCTCCTCGGTCGGACTCGGGTTTTTGCCTGACGGAAATACCGCCTTGATCGCCGGTTCCTCTGGAACAATTTTGACTATTAACGTTCAATCGGGCGCGAAGTCCCCGGTCGTTTGCGCTTGCGCGCCCTCCCGGCTCGAGCCGATGGCCGCCTCCGGCGTTTTTCGCCTGACTTCGTCCTGGACCGAGCCGCAATACATGTTCGATGGAGCTTCCCTCCAATCCTTCTTCGTCCCCGCTGTCCCGGCGAACAACGTTCACAGGCGGAGGCCGGAAGATTAGAATGCGCCTGGTCCTGAGTTTTCTGGCCCTGGGCGCCGTCGCGCTGGGGTCTGTCACCATCAATCCGCCCAGTGGCCAAACCACGTGCCCCTGCACGCTCCCCAATGCGACCGTGGGCGTAATGTACACGCCGCCCCGGTCACGTTTTCCGCCACGGACACTACCACCGCCGCCACGTTTGCGTGGTCGTGGTCGCCGCTAGGCGCAACGCTCCCCCCTGGCCTCACGCTCTCCCTCACTGGCGTGCTCTCCGGCACGCCTACGCAGGCGCTGAACACGCCCTACATGTTTAACGTGACCGTAACCGACAGCACGGGCTCTACCACATCTGCCCAGTTCTCTCTCACCGTGCAGCCGGCGCCGCTTACGTTCGCCACCCCGTTGCCTCTTTTCAACGGAACGGTCGGCCAGCCCTACTCGCAGCCGCTCCAGGTGACTGGGGGGGTTCCGCCGTATACTTGGTCCATCACGGCCGGATCGATCGCGCCGCTGACGCTGAACCCGAACCCCGGAAACCCCGTAAACGTCTCAGGCACCCCGACGGCACAAGGCACTTTGACTGTCACCGTCCAGGTGACCGATAGCTCAACCCCTAAACCTCAAACGCTTTCGCAGCCAATTACCATCAGCGTGGATTACCCGTCTCTGGTGATCCAGACGTCCGCGACGCTTCCTCCCGCCAATGTCGGCCTTGCGTATTCGCAAACCATCACGGCCACCGGCGGCGACGGACCCACGTTTGGGGGGCAATACACATGGAGCGTGGCCAGCAGCAGCGCCCTGCCAGCCGGGCTGTCGCTCAGCGCCTCGGGAGTGCTGTCCGGCACGCCTACCACCACGTCCGGTCAGACCCCCTTTTCGTTCGGCATTCAGGTCGCCGATGCCGCGACGAATCCGCAGCACACCGCCACTCGAACATTCTCCCTGGTCGTAAGTGCGGTGACGCTCACCATCCCCACGGTGACGCTTGCCGGCGGGACGGCCGGCGTCTCATATTCGCAACCGCTCTCCGCCACCGGCGGAACGCCTCCTTATTCCTGGACCGCCACCGGACTTCCCACGGGCCTGAGCGTCAATCCAACTTCGGGAACCATTAGCGGAACGCCGCTGGCGGCGGGACAATTTCAGATCGTCGCTCAGGTGACCGATAGCAGCCCTTCGCCCAACGTCGCGCGGCAAGGATTCTCGCTCAATGTCGCTCTTCCGCCCGTGCCCAGCGTGAGCCTCACCGGCATCCCGAGCTCTTCCAATGCGGCCAGCCAGGTTCCGGTGCAAGTGAGCATCAGTCAACCCTATTCCGGCGATATCACCGGCCAGTTGACTCTTTCCTTCACGCCCACCCAGCAAGGAGCCAATGACGCGACCATTCAATTTTCCACCAGCGGCGCGACCGCGACTTTCGACATTCCGGCCGGGCAAACATCGAGTTCCGCTTCGCTCCAATTCCAAACTGGAACCCTTCCTGGAACCATCACCGTTACGTTGTCCCAGGTTATGGCGTTCCAGGTCAACGTCACTCCGTCCACGCCGCCCTCCCAGACGGTGACGATTCCCAATTCGGCGCCCGTGATCACCAGCGCCACGCTCTCCGTGAGCGGACAGAATATCTCCGTGGTTGTGGTCGGCTATACCCCGACGCTCGCAGCAAGCCAGGCGGTGTTCAACTTCGGCGTCTCCGGAAACGACCAGCTTAAAACCAGTCAGTTCACTGCCAACGCCGCTTCCGCTTTCTCATCCTGGTTCGGCACCGCCTGCTCCGCCACTGTGACGGTATGCCCAAACAACTATGGCAGCCAATTCACCTACACCCAGGTGCTCGCGGTACAAGGCGATCCCACGGCGGTGACTCTCAGCTCGGTCAGCCTCACCAACGGCCAGGGCACGACATCCTACACGCCAACGCAGTAACCTGTTCGCTATTTTCTTTCGCAATGAAGAAATAGACGATCCCGCCCTAATAGGGCAACTGGCGATTGGTGAATTTGCGGCCAACCTCGGCTGCGGCAGCGTTGGCCGAGCAGATCCGGACGCCTTCCTTTATCATGTCGATGACATTATCGGCATTGCAACTATTTAGAAAGAACATGTGGCTCGCCTTCACCGCAGCGAAGACCTTACTGCGCGCCGCGACCATCCGGGGATCGTTCACGTTCCCGGCCGGAACTCCCAGCGACAACGCCATATCTCCAGGTCCCCATTCGGCGAATGCCAGCGCGGGAATCTTGAGATTCTGTTCCACGTTGGCCAGCGCATATTTGTCTTCCTCTTTCACTCCCAACAACAACTCGCCATTCGGATTCAGCGGCCAGGCGTCCGCCTTGGCTTCATACTCCGCCGTGGACACGCCCCAGATTTGCGCAGCCGTGGGCGAGCCGTGCTCACCGCGCCGGCCTTCTTGCAGGCCCTCCTTCCCCACGCCTTGTTCCCGATTCGGAAAGCGGCAGGCTTCGATGAAGGCGCGAATCGCTCCGGGCGTGTCGGCGTGGGTGAGCAAGACGCCGTGGACTCCGGTGGCGAGCACTTGCTGGAACATCCAGGCGTTGGCGCGGACGACGGCTTCATCCGTGCCATTCACCGGCACGTTCACGATGACTGCGGGAGTGCGATGGCCGCTTTTAGTGGGCCCGCCGGCCGCGAGCCCGCGCATGTATTCGCGCAAGCCCTGGACGTCGAACGGGGCGTGCTCCATGTCATAGCTGATGTAATCGGCCCAGGTCTGGGCGTCTTTCTTGCCCTGTTCGAAACTGCCTTCCGTGCCGGAGTGGGAACCTGTGTAATAGATCGGCTGTCCTTGTTCCAGCAGCTCGATGGCGCGGTTGATGTGCTTGGGTTTCGACGGCGTTTGGCCGACGATGCTGACGGAGCCCAACAATAAAGCTATCGTCAGGCACAACCAGGAGGCTCTCTGCGAGATGCGTTTCATAATCCTTCCCCCTTAGAAAGTATATTTCAAGCCGAGCTGCAGTTGGCGCATGGTTTGCGCCGTGGTGGTGATCACTCCGAAATTCTGATGAGGATAGGTCGAGGGCTGCCCCGGCGTCGCCGCGCCCGCAAGAATATTGACGTTGGGTTCGCCCCAATTGGGATGGTTCAGCGTGTTGAAAGTTTCCAGCCGGAACTGGAGCCGGTGGTTTTCCAGATGCGGCATGCGGAATTCTTTGTGCACCTCGGCGTTGACGATGAAAGTGCCGGGGACAATCATCGTGTCCCGGCCGACGTTGCCGTACGTTCCAGGAGGAGCTTCCACGAACGCGGCCGGATTGAACCATTGCGCGGGGCTCTGGTTGGAAACGTACAATGGCGCGCCGGTTGCGCTAGGCCGGTCGTAGCCTGCCGTTGTTTCGGAATTATCGACTCCGCCGATGCTAAGCGTTGCGGGCACGCCGCTCTGGACGGTGACCAGGCCGCCGGTTTGCCATCCGCCGATCACGCCGTTGGCGAAGCGGTTATTGATATTCAGGAGCTTTCCCCTGCCCACCGGCAGCTCGTAGAGCGCGGACGTGACCCAACGATTCCGCACGTCGAACGCGGAGAGGCCGCGTTCGCAGCGGATGCAATAGCTGTTCTGCGGGAACAGGGTGTCGTAGCCCTGAACGCGAATGCCGCTGGAGTCGTCGATGGATTTTGAAAACGTATAGGAACTGATGAGGCTCAACCCCTGGCTGAAACGCTTGGTCACCTTAAAAGCGAGGGAGTTATAGAGCGCGTTCATGCCGTCGTCCACCAACTGGATGAAGCCAAAATCGGGCCAGGGAAGGCGCGAGGCCGCGGTGCCCACAGTTCCCGGAATGCCATCGTTGGCATTCTGGAAACCATAAAGATGATGGCTCTCCGAGCCTAGGTAACCGGCCTCAAATACCCAGTTGGGGCCCACCTGGCGCTGAATGTTGAGTAGATACTGCTCGGTGTACGAGGTGTGGTGTTCGTAGGCGGTGACGTAACCGTACGGGGCGCCAAACCCCGCGCCGGGCGGAGTGACCGCGTTCTGCCACGTCGCGGGCAATCCGGTGAGCGCTCCCGACGACGGACCCCAAACGTCACCATCGGTCATGGCGCTGGCGGTGAATCGCACGCCGATGTTGCGCGCCAGGTCGAAGTACATGGAGTTTGCATTGTCCTGGACGAAAAAGATTCCATATCCGGCCCGGATCACGGTTTTGGAATCGGGCGAATAGGCGATGCTGAGGCGGGGCGCGAAGTCGTCGTATCTTGTCTTGTTTAGCTGATAGTTTTCCAGGCCGTTGCTGCAGACGGCGGGCGTCACCACCCAGGTGAACGGAATGGGAGGGTTCGCGGTATAGGGGTTCGAACAATTTCCCTGCCGGATGAAGTAGGGCTCCTGGGAGACAGGAGCATCGGAGACGCCGTATATGTGCGGAATCGCGATGCTGAACAGGTTCCCGATCGTGTCGGTGAAAGGCGGCGTCAGCTCATATCGCAGGCCTGCCGACAACGTCAGCCTGGGCGTAATCTTCCACGTATCGTCGATGAAAGCATGCTCCACATTGCGCTGGAAATTCGCGTCGGCGATCTGCAGAGCCGTGGTGGATTGGAAGATATAGCCCAGTAGATATTCGGCGAAGGCATCGCCGCCGGACTTGGTGTTGGGGTTCTGTGTAGCATTGGGCGAGAAAGTGAATCCGCCGCGCAAATATTGGTTGCCTTCCTGGTCGAAATTCTGGCGATTGTACTCGAAGCCGAACCTTAAAGTGTGTTTGCCCTTAATCCAGGAGGCGGTGTCGACGAACTGAGTAGTGTTGTTGCTGTTCTGATACGGGTAATCGGAGTTGTCGCCGATCGCAGTGAAACCGTCGCCGCTGAAACTTTCGGGCGGCACGCCCCATTGCACGGGAGGACCGGGGACCAAATTGGGAATCGCGGGATTCATCGAACCCACTATGTTGGTTACAAAGGCCGAAAGAGGGCTGATGGCGTTGTAGAACCGCGAATACCCGAAGCGCGCCTCGTTAATGAGATTGGGTTTAAAGGTGCGCGTGTTCGAACCAAGATATTGTTCGTATCCGGTGGTGACCTTGCTGCCCGTAATATTCAGCCCGCCGGTTTGTTGCAGCTCACTGCCCCAGCTATAACGGCCGGTCCACTGCGATTTCGCCGATTCTATGAAATCCATGCGCAGCACGAATCCATCGCGGTTGAAAGGCGAGCTGGTGAACTGCGTGTAGTTATTTTGAAAGCCGGGAAGAGTGGAGGCGCCGTAAAATTTCAAAAGTTCCAGGGAGATCGGGTTAAGCATGGTGGGCGGAATGATGTTATTGGGAAAAGCAATGCCGCCGGAGCCGGGTTGATAGATCGTGGCCGGATAAGCGCTGAAGTTGCCCTGTTCCATGGCGGCCGTCGGCAAAGAGTATGTGCTCAGCGTGTGCTGGCGCTGCGTGAGCCATTCGTCGTTAGCCATGAAGAACAGCCGGTTCCTGCCATTGTAGATTTTCGGAATGTAAATCGGGCCATCCACTTCGAACCCGTAATCGTTCCACTTGAAGGGCGACTTCACCGGGTGGACAGTTGTGAAGGCGTAGGGAATGGCGTCGAAACTGTCGTTGCGCACGAACTCGAATAACGAGCCGTGAAAGGCGTTGCCGCCGGACTTCGTGACCACATTAATCTGCGTCGCTCCGTGGCCGAATTCGGCCGGATAAACACCGGTCTGCACCTTGAACTCCTGGATAGCGTCGATGGAGGGAAGCGCGATGTAGGTGTTGAAGTCGACGTCGGTGTTGTTGACTCCGTCAAGCGTAAAGTAGTCGAAGAAGATGCGGTTTCCGCCGGCCGAAATCGCCTGGTTCGAGCGATCGCCGCCCTGCCTCGATTGAGCCTGGCCGGCCGCGGGCGCAAGCGTGTCAGCATTGGAGGTGAGCGCCACCAGGTTCAAGTACTCGCGTCCATTCAGAGGAAGCTGGGTAATGCTGTCTGTCTGGATCACGGTGCCGACGGTGGCGTCGTCGGCCTGCAACAATTCAGCGGTAGCCTGGACCTGGACCGATTCCGTCACCTGACCGACCTCCAGCGTGTAGTCCAGACGCACGCTCTGCTGCACCTGGACCTCGACGTTGCTGCTGTTGGCCGCTTTGAAGCCGGCATGCTCGGTTTTCAGGTTGTAGATGCCGGGCGGCACCGACGGGAAATCGTAGAAGCCGTCGTCGCCGCTTATCGCTTGGCGAATGGCGTTCGTGCTGGTGTTGGTTAGGGTCAGGCTTGTGCCGGGCACTCCGGCGCCGCTCGGGTCGCTAACTCTTCCCGAGATCTCTCCTAAAGTTTGGCCGGCTATTGGCAGCACGAAAGCGGCAATGGCCGCGGCGAGCAACGTGGTTCGCATGAGAATTCACCCTCCCTCGACGTCAGAGATAGATATCACACGAATCGCAGCGTGTCAAGGGCATTTAGGCACTTCCAAAGGCGCGGGCTCGAGAACGGGATGTGGCGCAGACTTTCTGCGCTGTTCAGAACCCGAACCGGAGGCTGGTTTCCAAACGGCGATTCGCCGTGGACCCGTAAGCGCTCTGGAGATTCAGTGGCTGGCCGAAGAACGGGGAGGTTAGAATCGCCACTGGCGGTCCGGGATTCACGTGATTGAACCAGTTCCGGCCTTGTACCGCCAGGGTGAGAGAGTAACGGTCGCGCAGCTTCCAGACGCGGCTGATGCGCCCGCTCACGTCGAAACGCCCATAGGCGGTTCCGTAATTGCGCGGAATGATTACGCTGCCCGCGGCGGGATCGTGAATCGGATCCAAATTGAAGACACCCCAGCGCGTAGCCACGACGCCGCGTGCCGGATCGGGAGGGACAGTTGCAAAAGCCGGGCGACCCGTGAGCAAGGTGTCGCCGTAGAGATCCGTCCCCGTGGTGATGTTCACGGGCGGCGCGGAGTTCGCGGCAATATTAGGAGCGAATTGAATTCCCAGCGGAGCTTGGATGGTCCCCGAAATTTGCACGCGCTGGCGGATATCGTATCCCGCGCGGCCCCATTCTGCAGCAAGATCGTAGTTGTTGGCGGGGAATGTGGTGGCGCCGTCGGAATTCGAATAAGCATGGCCGTACACGTAATAGCCGAACATCGACACCCGCTTGTTCACGCGCGCAGTAAGGTTGAAGCTGAGCTGCCACTGCTTATACATCGCGCTGGACTCATACAGAAAGATCGGATCGGGTACGCCATAGGGAAAGACGCCCGTCGAAGGGAGAGGGGTGTTGATGTCGTGCTCGCGCAATTCGTGGACGCCACGGGTGTAGATGAAGCTGGTCGACAACGCGAGATTGCGCGGTAGTTGGCGTTCCACCGTGCCGGCGGACTGCATGTTGCGGGGCGCCTCAAGCGTGTTCGAGAGCAACTGGATGGCTTGTGGCTGCCGATTCCCTTCTAGCGTCGAGGGTGGCGGCGGCGTGGGGAAGAACGATGGATTATCGACTACAAAAAACTGCTGCGCGATGCCGTTCTGATGCAGCGCTTGCAGAGGAATGCTGTAAGGGATGCGGTCATAGAACAAGCCAGAACCCACGCGGAGGATGGTTTTGGGCGCGGTGCGCGACTTGCCCAACCCCCACGCCAGGGCGACGCGCGGCGCCCAGTCGCGAAGGCCGCTCAAGTTGGTTTGCGCCTCATAGCGCATGCCAAGACTGAGGGTGAGATTGGGCTTTAGTTCCCAATCGTCTTCGACGAACGGCGCGGCATCGATTTGGTTCAGCTTCGCGAGAGGAGTTCCAGAGGTAATCGAATATTGATAAGGACCACCGCCCTCGGCCTGAATCTGCGGAAGGGCGAGACCCGTGGCCAGGCCTTGCATCGTGAGTTGGTAGGCATTGAGCGACGTGAAGGTATAAGTGCCGTTGTAGTTGGAAGTGGAATAATCGCTCACGGTATAGGCTCGGACCCGAATCCCGAATTTCAGAAAGTGCGAGCCTGCGCGATACGAGGACATGTTCTGAAACTCGTAGGTTCCCTCGCGGACCCAATTATCGGCAAAGGGCGCGCCGCCGCCCGAGAAAGCGCCGGCGACCACAATGGCGGGAGAGTCAGCCGATCCGGTTTGGTCGTTAGAGAGGTGATGATATTGAAACCGCGTTTCGTTGACGAAACCGGGACCACGAGTCGCGCTCAGAGTGAACGTCCCGCTCTGATGAGTTTGGACCGACGTGGTGCCGCGGGAAAGCAGAGTGAACCCGCCGATGCCGTTATTGTCAATCGTGGGATGAAACCAGCTATAGCGCGCGGTGAAGATTACATTCGGCGCAATCCGGTAGTCGAGTCTTGGCGCGACATTGCGGCGAACGTAAGGCGTGGCGACAAGCTGATTCAGGCGCTCGGGGTTCAGTGAGGAGCCGAGCGAGGAATCGAGAACCTGAGCGTTAATGAGCGCAGTGTTGTCCTGAGTTTGATGGACGGCGTCGAGTGTAAAGGACAGCTTATTTGAGAGCGGCCCGGTGAGGTTGACATCGAACAGCCGCATCTGGGTGGAAGGCTTTGTCAACGAATAAGGATTGCGGGCGTTAAGGGCGGAGTCGGCGACGTTCACGTCGGCTGAACCGCGCAGGCGATCCATGCCGGAGCGCGTGGTGACATCGACGCGGCCGAACCCCAGATGGTCGTTTTCGGCGGAAAACGGGTTCACGTTGATGCGCACTTCGCTGATATTTTCCTTACCGGCGATGTCGCCGTGAGTGAAACCGTCAAGATAGATCTGGCCCCCGTCCGGGCCTGCGGAAGGACCCGCGAGCGCGAGGAGGTCCGCTTCGAGATCGTCTTCGTTGTCGGAGAGGAAGTCCAAGTCCCGGCCCTGGATGACGATTTGCGCGGCGTTCTGCGAGGGATCGATCTGAATTTGTGAGGGGCGGGAATCGGGAACGTCGACCTGCTGGCGATCGACCGCCACAGTCATATGGAAGTCTAACGTGGTCACCCGTCCCACGTCGATTTGGAGTCTGTTTTCAGCCGATGTGAAGCCAGGCGCCGTGGCGCGAATGGTATATTCGCCCGCTGCGAGCCCGACGAAAGAAAAGCTTCCGGTTTCGTTAGTCGCGCCGCTTTGGTGCACGCCGTTAGGACCTGACAGATCGAGGACGGCGTTGGGAATTACCGCGCCGGAGGGGTCGAGGATTGCGCCCCGAAGGACCGCCGTAGTCTGGGCGGAGAGCGCGGTAGCGAATAACGCGCACAGCGCCAACAAGCGCATGCGGGTATTATGTCACGAACCCACCTCGCGCCCTCGCCGGCCCGCACGGGGGCTATAGGAGGGCGGACTTTAGCCCAAGTTCGTCACGCGACCGTCGATTCTGAGATTTTTTGGACTTGCGGTGAGGGCAAGTGACGTGTTCCCAATAGCCGCTTTTGAAAAACGCGATGTAGTGTAGACTGACCCTCTTGTGCGTTTCCGCAGTCCATG
>DATDGT010000372.1:0-9769 GCA_036521975.1 Bryobacteraceae bacterium | reverse complement strand
TGACTTTCGCCCTGACGTGATTTGGACAGGCCGTTATCGCTCAAAAGGGGGACCTCCATCTAGAGTTGGCCTCACAGCCCGAAAAACTCCAGCCGAATCAGTCCGGTTTTTTCCTGGTGTCGATTATTTTGGACAGCAGTGGTAATCGTAGGAGTCCATTCCTTTCGATTTATCGACTCCCAGTTCGTTTTCGAACATCCACATATACCCGGAATCGCCATGATAGTGTTATACACATCCGGACGGGTCAACGTGTAGGTAAGCTGGGCCGCTTCTACGTAAGCCGACGCCATCACCGCATCCTTCCCCGGAGTGTAGTTGCGGTCGCGGTGCTCGCCCTTGTGTTGACTCAGTTTTCGATTGCCTGCCAATCCCGTATAATGCCTACATGCACAAGCTCGTCCCGATTGTTGCCGCATTCGTCGTGTCCTTTGCGCTCGTGATTCTGGCCCAGGCACCCGACGCGGCTCCGGGTGCCAAGGCTCCCACCGGTCCCGATGCTGTGGCTGCAAACCTGGTGAACACCGTCTGCGCCTCGTGTCACACGCTGGATCGCGTTAACGACAAGAAGGCGGACCGTGACGGTTGGGCCACCACAGTCACTCGCATGAAGGGACTGGGTGCGAATCTCACTGACGAGCAGGTTCCAGTAGTTGCCGAGTTTCTAACCAGGGCTGCCGGCACTCTCGTTATCGCGCCCTCCGCTGGGGCGGCTACGACCGTCAATATTGGAGGTGGAGCGGCCGCCGGCAGGGGTGGCGGCAAGGGCGGCGGTAAGGGTGGTGGAGGAGGTGGCGGAGGTGGCGGGAAAAACATCCAAGTACTCCAGGGAGCCGACCTGCCGGCCACCATGCAGTCCTTCGTACAGGCGTTGGGCCTTCTGGATAAAGGAACCTGCGACTATTGCCACGCGGAAGACCGGTCCTCGGACGCAAAGATCCAGAAGGTGACTGCCCGCCGAATGATCATTATGATGCGTGCAATCAATGGCACCTTCGGGGACGGCAAACAGCACGTTACTTGCTTCACCTGCCACCGCGGCAGCCCAACTCCATTAACGGAGCCGGCGTTCTAGGACCCCGACCTATTTGGTTTGTCTGGCGATCTCCGGCGTGGTTGAGCCGAGATGACAGGTCCAGCAGGTGACGTGGACCTTCCCGTCGCCGAACTTCGCGTTGATGTCGGCTACCAGCTCAATCATCTGGCGGGCCTTCACCTTCGTGGGCTTGGTATCGAGTGAGCGGTCCGCCTCGTGGCAGAAATTGCAGCCTCCCTGGTTCTCGACGCCGAGCGCGGCCGGAAAAGTCTGCATCTGAGCCATGAGGTTTTCCGGCGTCAGCACTTTGAGATTCTTCGGAGGACCATTCTTGCCCCCGCCCTTGCCTTGGGCGTTAAGGGGAGTTTGAGGAACCGTGACCATAATGCACGTAAGGATTGCCATCGCAGCGAGCATCGAAAAGACATTCCACGGTTTTCGCATTGGGGTCATTTTACCACCGGGTCAGAACCGGTGAAGGGCCGCGGCTGCCGGTGGCGCGGGTAAGGGTGGTGGTGCGGTCTATGGCAAATCGTCGGCTTGACTCAGGTGTCCTAGCCGGCGTCGGTGGTCTCGAAAAAATGGAATACAAATCTTGACCCCGTTTTCGGGAGTGCCTGAACAGGCACTCCCCTGTTTTCCGTGGGCTGCCAATTGCGTATAATTATATGGATGCATAAGCTCTTCTTGTATGTTGCCGCATCCCTCGTGTTCGTTGCATTCGTGATTCTCGCCCAGGCACCCGATGGTGCGGCTCCCGCCGGCAAAGCCGGTACGGATGCTGTAGCTGCAAACCTCGTGAACACAGTCTGTGCCTCCTGCCACACGCTCGAAAGGATCAACAACAAGAAGGGGGACAGTGACGCGTGGACCACCACAGTCAACCGCATGAAGGACAAGGGCGCGGCTGTGACCGACGAGCAGGTTCCGCCACTTGTCGAGTACCTGATCAAGAATGCCGGCACTTTCACTGTCGCGGCTGCCGGTGGTGGTAGGGGCGGTGCTAAGGGCGGCGGTAGGGGCGGGGCCAACGGCAAGCAGACGCCGTTCTCGGCGGGAGGGGCTGCAATCGTTAGTGCCGACAATCTCAAAGTGCTCACGGCGCAGAACGTCGAAATCACGATGCAGAGCATTACTTTCGCGCTCGGAGTCGGCTGCATATACTGCCACGATCTGAACGACCTGTCGCTCGATACCAAGCCCAAAAAAATGAAGGCTCGCATGATGCTCGAGATGGTGCACGACATCGATGCGAAGTTCGGTGACGGGCAGACCCACGTCACGTGTTGGACGTGTCATCACGGCTCGACCCAACCGCAGGTCGCCAAACCATCCTCCAACAACTAGCCCAAGTTCGCCAGTGAATGGGCGAGCTGAACGACTTGATCAGGATACCGATCCCCCGAACCAAACTCGTGGCGGAACTGCTCGAAGCGCACGGGTGCACGCCACGGCACGTAAAATCGTACGGATGAGGGGTTCGAAAAGTTGAGGTCTTGGGAAGTCAAGGACTTCCCAGGGTGTTTAAACCCTGGGAAGTCCGAGGAGAGATAGCCGTCAGAGATTAGTTGGATCTCGCAACTGGATACTTATAGTGCTTCTGGGCCCACTCTGTGGTCCAAACGATCGGCTCGACATAAGTGTTCTTGTCTACGCCGAGGATCATACCCTCGTTGATCTTGGCCGTCGCGTCCAAGAAAATGCGGCGATCATTTTCCATCTTGGGCCGCATTTCTGAGGATGGCTTATAGAGTTCGCGAACCCGCTTCACCGTCGCAGCGTCATTTATCCAAGCTCCGGCGCCGTGCTCGCCTTTCGGGATGCTTGCGCCGCCTTCATCAAGCCAGTCCCTGAGGTTGTTGTTGCTGCGTTTCAGCCCATCGGCGTGGCAGCCAGCGCAACTCGCCACGCCCAAGCGCTGATCGGTGACACCACCAACTCTACCGGTGCCGGTCAGGTTGGAATTCGTCTTGTCGCCTACGTATCTCTGAAGTCTCGGATCGCGAACGATCTGAGTGAACGCATCGACACGGCGCTGAGCCCAAGCGCCGAATATTGCATATGCCTGAAGTCCGTTGGGCAGACTCCAGATCACTTCCTCCGCTGACGCCTGGCCGCCAGCTTGTCCGGTATACTTACCATCGGCGTAGGTGCCAAGCGGTAACATAGCCACGTAGGTAAGGTCTTCGGGCGTAGTACCGCCTTGCTCCTTAATGAATTTCGGGATCGGTTGCTGCCACATCGGCATGGTGACCTTTCCTGCGGCGTACTGTTTGACGATATCGGTATCGCCCGACGTGAAGATATCGAACGTCTTCCAGTAGTAGCCGGTCGGTGTCTGCGCACGATAATAGAAACGCCCATCGATCGTAATAGCTCGCTGCGTCACCATGTAGTCATACGAGTCCATACCCTTCGATTTATCGACGCCCAGCTCTTGTTCGAACATCCAGAAGTAACCCGGAACCGCTAGGATGGCGTTGTAGACATCCGGACGAGTGAGCGTATAGGTCAGTTGGGCCGCTTCTACATATTTGAGGTCTGCTGGGTCGACGTACTCCCGCTTGTTGCCGGCGATTTTCCTGGTTCCGACGAATCCGTCGATATTTGGCGGGGAAGATGATTCGGAAGTCGCAGCTTCCACGTTCCCCCTGAGGACCCGGGCCCAAGCGATCCGGGCAAACTTGTCGTCACGGGTAACTTCTGGCTTCAGCTTGTTCTGTTGTACCAGGAAGTTCTCGAATACCGAGGGTGGTGTCTTGCCATTCCGATCCACTTTTCCCGAGGCAAAGCCTATGTCATCGTCGGATAGGGTATTAAAGAGATCGTAGTCCGGGGCTGAGGTGTCAATGAGCGTGTATCCCCAGTAGTCACGAATGTCGAATCGATAGACGATGCCCTTTCCGTTCACATCCACCGGATTTACGATCCGCGGAGCCCATCGAGCCGCGCCATTTAAGGCCTTGGATAGACCCGCACGAGCGTCATTTAGATTCTGAGCGCTTACACCCGCGTTGTGGAGTTCATGGAACGAAGTGTATTTAATGAACTCTCGCTCCGCGGCCGGAGTCTTAGCTTTGTCAGCCTCGATCCACGCCAAAACCTGCTCTTCCGTGATCTTCGTGGACTGTTCAACGCTGCGAGGAACCGGGGGAACCATGTCGGCAATCTTGTCGCGCCAAGCCGTTACCGCCGCCAACATTTGCTCCGCGGCTACTCCGCAGTTTGCAGCAAAACAATTGTGGCGGTCGATGGCCATACGAACCACGAACTTCGAGTTTTTGGGATCCCGGAAGTCCACACGAGTCAGCGCGTATTCATGGGCTAGATTCACATCGACGTCCGCATGGAGCGGCGCCTGTGCCCCACTGCCCGTTTTATTCTCCGTGCTGTGGCACCCCGCGCAGTTGGCGCGGAGCAGCGGATAAAGAGTCGTCTTGAAAGCTTCCAAAGACCGCTTTTTGTCAAAGCCCATTTCGTCGGTGTAGGCGACGGCTTCGACATTGGTGCCACCACGTCCGTTAGAAAGTTCTGTATACCCGAGTTTGGTCCTTGTGGCGGTTGCGCACACCACAGCCAGCAGCACTAGAGCACACAGCGCTCCGACATTGATCAACGCAGTCCTTTTTGTCACCCTTTCGCTCCTTTTCCGCGGTTCACGAAAGCCTCAGATTTTTTCCAGCACCTTCAAACGGCACCCGGCATGCGCCGCCATCTCGCGCATAGACGTCTTCCCACAGCTCAACGTTACGTTGGCCGGGAGCCGATTCAACTCGCTTTAAAGGATACGTTGAGGTTTCGGCCTTGTCAAGGGGCCAGGATGGGTCAAAACGACAGAAATGACAGGGGAAAGTGACGAGAGGCGCAAGCGGTGCCCGAGGCGCTCTCGAAACGAAAAGCGAGCGACTATCCGCAGGCTGGCCGAGACTGTCCAGGCAAGAACCGCGATGTGATATCTTTGGCGTGAATAAAACCTGAGGAAAGGGCGCCCTTCCCAATCGTCCAGCTAATCTAAAATGCGGCTCTCTCGCATTGCGTTAATCCTTCCGCTCGTCTGCGGAGTTGCTCTGAGTGCACTCGCGGCGGACCGGGTTTTTACCTCTTATGCAAGCGCGAAACCGGTTTTGGATCTGCGCAGCGACCTCCTGCCCGTTGAGCTTAAAAACCCAACTGAGGCCAAGTGGAGCGCCTGGAGCCAACGAGAGGACAAAGCCATTCGAGCTCGGCTTCGGCAGGGGGATCTGGACTCCATGGTGAATCTTTTGCTATATGGAACCTCCTTCACGAAGCAGCCGCGCATCAACGTCGAAAGCCTCACCGAAGCTTCGAGAGCCGGGACCCTGCGGGCCCGCGTGGACGATCTGGTTACGGGTCTGCGAAGTCCAGGAGACAACGAGCGCCTGGCCTTCCTGAACGATCTTCTACGCAGCCAGGGAATTGACCCGGGAGCCCCCGGCGAGACAGGCGTGTTCATCTACGACAATCTTCAGCGAGTCATTCAGGAGATGGCGGCCTTGTCGAAGCACAGCGAAGAAGCCAAGGGCCTTACCCAGCCGGATGGGACTCCCGATCTAGCGGCCATTTTTAACTGGCGGCCGGGGCTGTTGCGTGATCGGGGGGTCTCGCTCGATACCGGCATTTTTCCGAATTTTTCCATCGAACAGGCGCTGCGCGATTTAAAAAATCGCGGTGTGCTGCGCGAAGGCCAGGTGGCTCGCGTGGCTGTGATCGGGCCGGGCCTCGACTTTAGCGACAAGAACGAGGCATTTAGCTACGACTATTATCCTCAGCAGACTCTGCAACCCTTTGCGCTGTACGATTCGCTCCTCCTGCTGGGGCTGGCCAAAGCCAACGCCGTATCCATGTCGATCTTCGACATCAGCTCCAGAGTGATCGACCACCTCCAGCGCGCTCGCGAACGCGCCCGTTCGAACGCCCGTGTGCCGAACACCGGTTATGTCATCCAGTTACCCCGCGAGCTCGGGAATCCGTGGCCGCCCGATCTGGTCGCTTATTGGCGTTCGCTAGGCGACCGCGTGGGAGCCGAGGTCGCGCCGATCGCGCCGCCGGAGATCTTTCGATCAATCAACGGAGGGCAAGGTTTGGAAACGCGAGCGGTACGAATCCGTCCGGAAGTGGTGCTCGCCTGCCAGCCGGTGGACCTCAATATCGTTGTCGAGCGCATCACTTTGGCCGAGGCGGACCGGTTCGACCTCATAGTGGGCACCAACATCTTCATCTATTACGACGCGTTCGAGCGCTCGCTAGCGCTGGAGAACGCTGGCGCCATGCTGAAGCATGGAGGTCTCCTGCTGACCAATGACCGGCTGCCTGAGGTTCCCGGCGGGTCGATGCGGGAGGCCGGTCTGACCGTTGTGCAGTACAACCAGGACGCCGTCGGTTGGTATCGGAAGCAATAGCCGTGGGATTGAAACCATCCCCTCATAACACTTCACCGGCAGGGCATGCGGGCCATCCTGAACTCTTTTTTGCTTAAGCTGCGTCTTATGTTCGACGCCTACCGGTATGATAGCGACGCCCAATTCAAACAGGATACGCGTCCCGAAGAATACAGGAGACAAGATGAAAATACTGATGGTCCTGACCTCGCACAACCAACTGGGGAACACGGGGCGGCCGACTGGTTTCTGGCTTGAGGAATTCGCGGCCCCCTATTTCGTATTCAGGGATGCTGGCGTTGAACTTACGATCGCCTCTCCGAAAGGCGGACAGCCTCCGCTCGATCCGAAAAGCGATCTGCCTGAAAATCAAACGCCGGCGATGGCGCGGTTCAAGAAGGACGCGGCGGCGCAAAAGGCTCTCGCCAACACGGTCAAACTTGCGGACGTGAAGGCGGAAGACTTCGACACCGTTTTCTATCCCGGTGGGCACGGCCCGATGTGGGATCTCGCGGAGAGCCCTACGTCGATCGCTCTTCTGGAGGCCTTCTACAATTCCGGCAAGCCAATCGCGTTGGTGTGCCATTCGCCCGGGGTGCTTCGCCACGTTACCTACCAGGGTGCTCCGCTGGTGAAAGGAAAACACGTTGCCGGTTTCACGAACGGAGAGGAAGAGGAGATGCAGCTCACGAAGGTTGTGCCGTTCCTGGTCGAAGATGAACTGCTGCGGCTCGGCGCCATATTCGAGAAGATGGCGGACTGGCAGCCTTTTTCCGTCACTGACGGCCGTCTCATTACTGGCCAGAATCCTGCGTCGTCGACCTCGGCAGCTCTGGCGCTTCTGAAACTCATGACTCGATCGGAATTGCAGCCGTCAATAAACAGCGGCGTACAAATCGAACAGAAGAGCTATGAGATGCCCCCGCGGGACGGAATCAGCATCGCGCATTTTCTCACCGTGAAGGACATCGAGCGATCGGCTCGCTACTACGAGACAGTCTTCGGCGCTCGGATTCTGAGCCTCGGCGACGGCAACGCGCCTGGGTACCTTCAGCTTGCGAATATCTGGATGATTATGAACGTCGGGGGCGGGCCGACCGCGGATAAGCCGACGGTAACGCTGAGTGTCCCCGATCCGGATCACATAAACAGCTTCATGAATTTCCGGGTCGCGGATATTCAAGCGTGCTATAAATTATGGAAAAGTCGAGGAGCTGAGTTCATCACCGAGCCGATCCCCAAGTACGGCGAGACGCGCTGCTACATCCGCGATCCTGACGGTTATATTATCGAGGTCGGACAGAGCACCGATCTTACGTACGGTTAAAGCTTGGCCCGGATGGTCGCGGATTTAAACGCTGACGGATGTCCGCTTAGTGCTAGCCCGTTGGCGCGAACGATACAACGCCGCTCCGCCGAACAGGGCCCTGAATTGGGAGGGCCCTAGGTTCAGGCATTGTAAAGGAGCGACATAGGAACTTAAGGAGACCACGCACATGACCGCCCCCATCACGTCGAACACGCTCGGTGTGAACGTTTTTACCGCCCCGGGAAAGGTAATGGTGGGCGAGCGGCCAAAGCCCTTCGGCGAAGCGCTCGGCTTTGACCCGATGACGTCGACTCTAATCTTCGGCGAGTACGACGCGGTGCTGGTAGACGCAATGACGACGGTGGCTGAGGCCGAGGCTCTCGCGGATTGGGTTGCGCTGCACAACCGCAACCTGGAGACCATCTATATTACGCACGGCCATTTCGACCACTTCTACGGTCTGAGCATTCTGCTCGACCGTTTCCCGAGTGCTCGGGCGATAGCAACGCCCAAGACCGTGAACGCCATGCAGATGTCTTTCACTCCCCTAGTGGAGCGGTTAGCCCGCCGGTTGTTTCCTGGGCAAGTGGCCACTAAATTGGTTCCACCTCAGCCCTATGAGCACGACACGTTCACTCTCGAGGGCCAGGAATTGCGCATCATCGAGCAGGGCCACACCGACAGTGCTGATACGACGTCTCTGAACGTTCCATCGATCGGCCTGGTCGTCGCAGGCGACGTAGTGTATAACCAGTGCCACATGTATGTCGGCGACACCACCCCACAGAGCCGGAAGAACTGGGTCGCGGCGTTGGATCGGTTGGCGGCGCTCGAGCCGTCGATTGTTGTTGCCGGTCACAAGAAGACCGGCGTGCCCGACTCGCCGTCGGCGATCGAGGATACGAAGCGCTATCTGCTCGATTTTGATCGGCTGCAGAAAACCGCGACGTCCGACGAGGAGCTGTTCAACAAGATGACCGGGCTCTACGCGCATTGGGTCGCCAATCAGTCGTGGTTGATGTTCGGATTCCCGGGGGCATAACTCACATCAACCGTGGTGTCCGTCCTTGCGTACTTTGGGGGAAGGGCTGGCTCATATTCAGGAGAACAGAATTCGATTTCAAAGAGGAGAACACAATGACAACAGTAGGAAAAGTCTTAGTGCTGGTCTCGAGCGGTCACGGTTTGCCCTTGAAAGATGGCAAGGTATATGCCGGCGCCGGCTACTATCTCAACGAGCTGACGGTTCCGGTTCGCGCCTTGATGAAGGAGGGCTACGAAATCACTTTCGCCAACCCCAAAGGCAACACGCCACAAATGGATGTCCATTCAGCTGTAGCCGACTTCTTCGGTGGAGACGAGGCTAAGCTTCAGGACTATCTAAAATTCCGCGACACCCTGACTGGGCTCAAAAATCCAACTCGCATCTCGGATGTCATTGCATCGGGCCTGGATCAATATGACGCGGTTTTCGTCCCCGGCGGCCATGGCCCAATGATTGATCTTCTCGATGATCCCGACGCTGGCACCGTGATGAGACACTTTCATAAATCATCCAAGCCTACGGCGGTGCTCTGCCATGGCCCGATTTCACTTCTCTCGGCTCTCCCGAATTCGACGGAGGTGGTCGGAGCGCTGGCAGCGGGCGATGCCGCTGGAGCGCGGGCAAAGGCTCAAGGATGGATTTATTCCGGATATAAGATGACCATCTTTTCGACGGCGGAAGAGCAGCAGCGGGAGCCGCTTGAGATTGGCGGTAAGGTTCTCTTCTACCCGGACTTCGCCTTGCGAACGGCGGGCGGTGACGTAAGTGTGGCCGCTCCATGGCAGAGCTACGTCCTTCAAGATCGCGAGTTGATCTCAGGTCAGAACCCTTTCTCGGACGAAGCGCTTCTGAAACTTCTTCTACCGGCACTTCAACGGGAAAAAGAAATGAGTCGGTAACAGCGATCGAGAACCGGCTGCAAAGCGGCCTGAGTCTCCTCTTGAGCGTACGCAGACTCGTAGGCAGAGCCAGAACGCAAC